>JAFIHO010000375.1 GCA_017849395.1 Hyphomicrobiales bacterium | reverse complement strand
TCTGCATGTCGTGGAGCTGGTCGAGAATGACAAGAGCGAGATCGGCCTGACCGATGCGCGCCGCCGCAATCGCGACGCCCAGATGGGCGACATCATCGCCGGAACCCTGCCGCCGGTCGATTTCAACCGCATCAATGCCCAGAACGCCAAGCAGGTGATCGTGCAGAAGGTGCGCGATGCCGAGCGCGAGCGTCAGTATGACGAATACAAGGACCGCATCGGCGAGATCGTGCATGGCGTGGTCAAGCGCAGCGAGTTCGGCTCGGTGGTGGTGGATCTCGGCAAGGCCGAAGGTGTGGTGCGCCGCGACGAGATGATCCCGCGCGAGTCCTTCCGCCCCGGCGACCGCATCCGCGCCTATATCTACGATGTGCGTCGCGAAGCGCGCGGGCCCCAGATTTTCCTGTCGCGTTCGCATCCCCAGTTCATGGTGCGGCTGTTCGCGCAGGAAGTGCCCGAAATCTATGACGGCGTGATCGAGATTCGCGCCGTGGCGCGCGATCCCGGCTCCCGCGCCAAGATCGCGGTGATCTCCAAGGATTCCAGCATCGATCCGGTCGGCGCCTGCGTCGGTATGCGCGGCGTGCGCGTGCAGGCGGTGGTGCAGGAACTGCAGGGCGAACGCATCGACATCATTCCATGGTCGCCGGAACCGGCCACCTTCATCGTCAATGCGCTGGCGCCCGCCGAAGTGACCAAGGTGGTGCTGGACGAAGATACGCACCGCGTCGAAGTGGTGGTGCCGGACGAGCAGCTTTCGCTGGGCATCGGCCGCCGAGGCCAGAATGTGCGCCTCGCTTCGCAGCTGACGGGCTGGCAGATCGACATCCTGACGGAAGCCGAGGAATCGGAGCGCCGCCAGAAGGAATTCGCCACCCGCACCGCGCTGTTCATGGAATCGCTGGACGTGGACGAGACGGTGGCGCAGTTGCTGGCCTCCGAAGGTTTCGCCACCATCGAGGACGTCGCCTATGTCGATGTCGCCGATCTGGCCCAGATCGAGGCCTTTGATGAGGAAACCGCGCAGGAACTGCAAAGCCGCGCCCTGGAATTCCTCGAGGCCCGCAACAAGGAACTGGACGACAAGCGCAGGGCGCTGGGCGTCGAGGATGCGGTTCTGGAAGTCGAAGGCGTCACTCCGGCCATGGCCGTGGCGCTGGGCGGAAACGACATCAAGAGCCTGGAAGACCTGGCGGGCTGCGCCACCGACGATCTGATCGGCTATTACGAGCAGAACAAGGACAAGGAGCGCGTGCGGATTCCCGGCGCGCTGGAAGGCTTCAATCTCAGCAGCGACGACGCCAACGCCATCATCATGAAGGCGCGCGTCAAGATCGGCTGGATCGAGGAGCCGGTGGCGGAAGAGGTCGCGGAAGAAGAAGACGCGGCGGAGGATAGCGAGGCCTGATGGCGGCAGCGGCGCGCAAGATGGAAGACGGTGACGCAATGCGCGCCCCAATCGCGCGCAACGCGCGCGATCAGGATTTGAAAGGTTCGCGCGCGGACGCGCGCGAAAGGCGTTGCATTGTTGCGGGCGAAGTCATGCCCGAAAATCGTCTTGTCCGTTTTGTCGCCGGGCCGGATGGCGCGGTGGTTCCCGATGTCGCGGCGAAACTTCCGGGCCGGGGCCTTTGGGTGACGGCGTCAGCCGAAGCCGTCGCCACGGCTGTGCAGAAAAAACTGTTCGCCCGCGCCGCCAAAGCGAATGTGTCCGCTGCCGCCGATCTTCCGGCCCGCGTCGAGGCGGCGCTGGTGGCGCGTATGCTGGGCGATCTGGGCCTGGCGCGCCGGTCCGGCGCGCTGACCCTGGGGTTCGACAATGTGCTGCGCGCACTGGAAGGCCCAAAGCCCCCCAGGGCTTTGATCGAGGCCTTTGACGGTTCCCCGGACGGCAAACGCAAATTGTATGCCGCCGCGCACCGGCTGGGCTTGAATTGTCATGTGATCGAGACACTTACGAGCACCGAATTGGGCTTGGCGCTGGGTCGCGAGAATGTGATACATGCCGCCGTCCAACCGGGCGGTCTGGCAGAACGACTGATCTTCGATGCGGAACGCCTGTCTGGATTCCGCGCCCGGAACGAAAGCCCGCGAGCGAGCGCGAGCAAAAACGAAAGTAGTCTATGAGCGATACCGACGATACCAAGCGCCCGGCCAAAACGCTGTCGCTGAAGAAGACGGAAACCTCCACCGTCAAGCAAAGCTTCAGCCATGGCCGCACCAAGGCGGTTGTGGTCGAGAAGAAGCGCACCCTGGGCGGTGCGTCCGTGCCTGCCGCCAAGACGGAAAAGCCCGCCGCTGCCGCCGCGCCCAAGCCCGCGCCGGAAGCCGCCAAGCCCGCCCCCGCCGCGCCGCGCGGCGTGGTGCTGCGCCAATTGTCGGACGAGGAAAAGGCGCGCCGCGCCGCCGCCCTGGCCGATGCGCGCGTTTCCGACGCCGAGGCGCGCAAGATTGCCGAGGAAGAGGCGCGCCGCCGCGCCGCCGAGGAAGAGAAGCTGAAGGCCGAACGCCTGGCCGCTGAAAAGCGCAAGGCGGAAGAAGATGCACGCAAGGCTGCCGATGATCTGGCCAAGAAGCGCGCCGAACAGGAAGCCGCCAAGCGGCTGGAGGCCAAGCCCGCCGATGGCGTAGCCCCCGTCGAACCGGCCCGCCGCCGCCTGCAGAATGAAGAAGAAGAAGAAAACACCGCCAAGAAGATTGGCGGCAAGCTGGTGCCCGCCAAGGCGCCGGTGCCGAAAAAGACCGAAGGCGAACGCCGCCGCGGCAAGCTGACCGTCACCCGCGCGCTGGAAGGCGATGACGAGCGCACCCGCTCGGTCGCCGCCTATCGCCGCCATCTGCAGCGCGTGAACAAGGGCCATCAGGCCCAGCCCGCCGGTCCCGCCGGTCCGCGCGATATCACCATTCCGGAAACCATCACCGTCTCCGATCTCGCCAACCGCATGGCGCGCCGCACCGTGGACGTCATCAAGGTGCTGATGAAGAACGGCATGATGGCGACGCCGAACGACGTGATCGACGCCGACACCGCCGAACTGGTCGCCACCGAATATGGCCATGTCGTCAAGCGCGTCGCGGAAAGTGATGTGCTGGAGGGCCTGGTCGGCGCCGCCGACGAGGATGCGCACATGACGCCGCGCGCCCCGGTGGTGACGGTCATGGGCCATGTCGATCATGGCAAGACCTCGCTGCTGGATGCGCTGCGCCGGACCGATGTCGCGGCGGGCGAAGCCGGCGGCATCACCCAGCATATCGGCGCCTATCAGGTGCAGTTGAAGAAGGGCCATAAGATCACCTTCCTCGACACGCCGGGCCATGCGGCCTTCACGGCGATGCGCGCGCGGGGCGCCAAGGTCACCGACATTGTCGTGCTCGTGGTCGCCGCCGATGACGGCGTGATGCCCCAGACGGTGGAAGCCATCGCCCATGCCAAGGCGGCGAAGGTGCCGCTGATCGTGGCGGTCAACAAGATCGACAAGGGCGACGCGAACCCGACCCGGGTAAAGACCGAATTGCTGCAGCATGAGATCCAGGTCGAAGACCTGGGCGGCGAAACCCAGGCCGTCGAAGTCTCCGCCATCAAGGGCATGGGCCTGGACAAGCTGGAAGAAGCCATCCTGCTCCAGGCCGAAATTCTCGATCTCAAGGCCAATGCCGAACGCAGCGCCGAAGGCGCGGTGATCGAGGCCAAGCTGGACAAGGGCCGTGGTCCCGTGGCGACCGTGCTGGTGCAGCGCGGGACCCTGAAGGTGGGCGACATCGTGGTGGCGGGCGCGGAGTGGGGCCGGGTGCGTCTGCTCCAGAACGACCGCGGCGAAACCGTGAAGTCGGCGGGCCCGTCCGAGCCGGTCGAAGTGCTCGGCCTGTCCGCACCGCCGGAAGCGGGCGACGAAATGGTGGTGGTGGACAGTGAAGCGCGCGCCCGCGAGGTGGTGGAATACCGCGCCCGCAAGCGCCGCGAGGCGCGCCAGGCGTCCAGTTCGCGCCAGACGCTCGACCAGTTGCTCAAGACCCGCGAGACCGGCGAGAAAAAGCTGCTGCCTCTGGTGCTGAAGGCCGACGTGCAGGGTTCGGCCGAAGCCATCCAGGGCGCGCTCACCAAGCTGGAAACCGACGAAGTCGGCGTCCAGATTCTTCAGTCGGGTGTCGGCGGCATCACCGAAAGCGACATCATCCTGGCCCATGCCTCGGGCGCGGGCGTGATCGGCTTCAATGTGCGCGCCAACAACCAGGCGCGCGACCGGGCCAAGCGCGAAGGCGTGGAAATCCGCTACTACAACATCATCTACAATGTGGTGGATGACGTGAAAGCGGCGCTGTCGGGCATGCTGACGCCCGAGACGCGCGAGAAGTTCCTGGGCAATGCCGAGATCCTGGAAGTGTTCACCATCACCAAGGTCGGCAAGGTGGCGGGCTGCAAGGTCACCGAAGGCGTGGCGCGCCGCGACGCCAAGGTGCGCCTGATCCGCGACAACCTCGTGATCCATGAAGGCGAGCTTTCCACCCTGAAGCGCTTCAAGGACGAAGTGCGCGAAGTGCAGGCCGGCCAGGAATGCGGCATGGCGTTCACCAACTATCAGGACAGGCAGAAGGGCGACATCATCGAGTGTTTCGAGGTCGAAACCATCCAGCGCGCGCCTTAGCTGGTCG
>JAFIHO010000374.1 GCA_017849395.1 Hyphomicrobiales bacterium | reverse complement strand
TCCTGCTGGCTGCGGTTGAAGCGGTGGAGTTCGTCGATGAACAACAGCGTGCCCTGCCCCATATTGCGGCGGGCGCGCGCGGCCTCGAAAGTCTTTTTCAGGTCTGCGACACCGGAGAAGACAGCGGACAATTGTTCGAAGTGGAGTTTGAACGCGGTGGACAGTAGCCGCGCGATAGTGGTCTTGCCGGTGCCTGGCGGTCCCCACAGGATGATGGAATGGGGCCGTCCCGCCGCGACCATGCGGCCCAGCGGGCCTTCGGGGCCCAACAGGTGGTCCTGGCCCACAACATCGGATAGCGCGCGCGGCCTCAGCCTGTCGGCCAGGGGGCGCGGCGCATCGCCGGAAAGATTGCTGGATTCGAAAAGGTCTGACACCGGCGGTTTATAGCAGGTTCGCCGGGCGGAAAGAAAAGGCCCGCGGACGCTTCATCCGCGGGCCTTTCCATTACAGCTTGAACTTCACGCCGAAGGAGAGGTTGTTGCTGGTGTTGCCTACGCCAGTCAGGCCGGCATTGGCGTTATGGGCGTTCTGATACCGGTATTCCGTGAACAGACTGGCATCGGGGGAGAAGTTATATTCGATGCCGCCGATCAACTGCCAGCCGAACACCGTGCTGTCCCCGCCAACGGTGGGGCTTTGATAATCGGTGTTCACCGCGCCCAAACCCGCGCCGCCATACACGCCCCAGGCGGTCCCGGTATTGAAGTGATACATAAGGTCGCTCATGAAGCTGAAGGAGCGACGCTTGGCGAAGCCGCCGGAATAGTGGGACTGATTATAGAAAAAGTCGCCATCGATCGACAGGCCGGGCAGAAATTGATCCAAATCATAAGCCGCTCTCAGACCGCCATTGAATCCCGTGTCGGTTCCCGCCTTGCCGCCGTTGAGAGACAGCGCCGGATTGAAGGTCAGGCCGCCCAACAGCGAGACGGAGGCGCCTTCGGCATTCGCCGCGCCCGCTGAAAGCAGAACCGCAGCGGCGGCCGTGAGAAAATATTTACGCATATGTCTATCCTCTGCATGGAGCCCCCCATGCAGAAACACAAACGCATTTACGCGTCCGTAAGGCACGTTAAATCGTCATAAAAACGCAAAGAATTGATCGTTGAAACAAGGGGTAACAAAGCGCCGCGGTTTCGCCGCATTACGTCACGATATTGACCAACATTTATCCGTTGACGGACAAAGAAAGGCGGCGGCCGCCTCTCTCGATCACCATGTTCCAATCGTTGGCGGCGTTGAGTGCGCGTGTAAGATCACTGACGCGGTTGATGGCAGCACCATTTACGCTGCGCATGATATCACCGGGGCGAAATCCAAGTCCCGCCGCGTTGCCCCCATTCACTGCAGTGATGATGACGCCCTTGGTCATGACATCGATCTGCAGTTCCAGAGCGGCGGCGGGCGAGAGATTCTGCACCACGGCGCCGGTCAGCGGGTTGCGGCCGCTGATGGTGGTCACTTCGCGCGGCGCATCGGGCGGGAATGCGAGTGTGACATTCACATCGCGCGTGTTGCGCCCCGACGCCACACGCATGCGCACGGTTTCGCCGGGCTTCTTGGTCGCGATTCGATAATTGAGCGAGGGCATGTCATCCACGCCCGCGCCATCGACGGTCTGCACCACTTCGCCACTCTTGACGCCCGCGCGGTCCAGCGGTCCGCCGGGATAGATCTGTTTGATCAGCACGCCGCCGGGACGCGAAAGCCCCAGGCTGGCGGCAATGTCGCTAGTCACCGGCTGGCCTGTCGCGCCAACCCAGGATAGCCGCACGCTGGCCGAGCCGCCCTCCACGCCTTCTACAATGCGGCGCGCGAGATTCGCGGGAATGGCGAAGCCGATGCCGATGGAGCCGCCGCTGCGCGAATAGATCGCCGTATTGATGCCTGCCAGACGCCCATCGGTGGTGACCAGCGCGCCGCCGCTATTACCCGGATTGATCGCCGCGTCGGTCTGGATGAAGAACTGATAGGCGCTGGCCGAAACCTGGGTGCGTGCGAGAGCCGAAACGATGCCCATGGTAACGGTCTGGCCGACGCCGAATGGATCGCCCACCGCCAGGACGAGATCGCCCACCTGCACCTGATCGCTGTCGGCGAAGGGCACGACCGGCAGGCGCTCCCCTTTGCTGTCGATCTTGAGAACCGCAAGATCGGTGCGCGCATCAGCCAGCAGCACCTTCGCCTTGAATTCGCGCTTGTCGGACAGGGCCACCACAATGTCGGTGCCGCCTTCCACCACATGATTATTGGTCAGGATCAATCCGTCGGCGCGCACGATCACGCCCGAACCCAGCGATTGCTGCACCCGCTGGCGCATCTGGGGATTGCCGAACAACTGGCCGAACAGGGGATCGTTGAAGAAGGGATTGGCCTGGGCCTGCACAATACTACGCGCATACACATTGACCACGGCGGGCACGACGCGCTTCACCACCGGCGCGAAGGTCAGCTGCACCTGTGCCATGCTTGAGGGGGGCGTCTGCGGGGCCGCGGGAGGCAGCTTCATCGGCACCGGGGGCGTCGCGGCATTCGGCTGTGTGGCTGCCGGCAGGGCAAACAGGGCTGCGACAGCCAAAGCAGCAGCGCCAGCCAATGCGATGTAAAGATTCTTCATGACATCCGGCCTTCTGACTTCATCCAGAATTTCACGGGACTTGAACGCAAAAGGGCGGCATTTCTGCCGCCCCTTAGTCTAATTCACAACGCGGCAGAATTCAGGCTTCCGCCTCTTCCGCGACTTCCACCGGGCCAGAATCCTGGCCCTTGGCGCTCTCGTCACGGTCCACGAACTCGATGATCGCCATCGGCGCGTTGTCGCCGAAGCGGAAGCCCGCCTTCAGCACGCGCGTATAACCGCCCGGACGGCCGGAATAACGCGGACCGATCACGTCGAACAGTTTGGTCACTTGGTCGGCGTCCTTGATCTGGG
>JAFIHO010000373.1 GCA_017849395.1 Hyphomicrobiales bacterium | reverse complement strand
CTTTCACGCGCAGCACCATCACGGCAATGGCGACCATGAAAAAGGCGAACAGGGTGCCGGAATTGGAGTAGGACGCGAGCTTGCCTACCGGCAGGAAGGCGGCGGCGATGGTTGTGCCGATGCCGGTGACGATGGTGACCACATGGGGCGTCTTGTAGCGGGGATGCACCGAGGCCAGCTTGCCCGGCAGCAGGCCGTCGCGGGCCATGGTGAAGAAGACGCGGGTCTGGCCGAACATCATCATCAGCACGACAGAGGGCAGGGCGATCACGGCCGCCAGACCCACAAGACGGCCCAGTGCAGGCCAGCCGATAACATCCAGTACCTGCACCAGCGCCTCGCGCGAGCAGACCAGCGGCTCCAGCCCCTGGGCGGCGACGATGGCGCAGCGGCCGGTTATCTGGGGCGAACCCGGGTCCAGTGGCACGCCAGCATCCATCAGGGGCTGGGCGCCGATCGCGCCGATCGCGCCGCTGGCCACCAGCAGATAGAAGATGGTGCAGATACCCAGGCTGCCGATCAGGCCTATGGGCACGTTGCGCTGGGGGTTGCGGGTTTCCTCAGCGGCGGTGGAGACCGCATCGAAGCCGACATAGGCGAAGAAGATGGAGGCCGCCGCCGCGACCGTGCCGCCGAAGCCGGTCGGCATGAAGGGCGTGAAATTCTCCGCGTTCAGGACCGGGATGGCGAGCGCGATGAACAGCGTCAGCGCCGTGATCTTCACCAGCACCAGCACGGAATTGACGCGGGCGCTTTCGGTGGTGCCGATGACCAGCAGGCAGGTCACGGCGGCGGCGACCATCACCGCGGGAATGTTGATCCAGCCGCCGATTTCCAGCGCCTTCATCAGGTCCGCTGTCGGGGCCGCGCCAAATATCAACTGCACCTTGGCCATCAGTGCGTCGGCATTGCTGATGCCCGGCGGGAAATCGACCCCCAGCCCATGCAACAGGCCCATCGCGTGATTGGACCAGCCTACCGCCACGGCGCTGGCGCCCACGGCATATTCCAGGATCAGCGCCCAGCCCACCATCCAGGCCATCATCTCGCCGACCACGGCGTAGGTGTAGGTGTAGGCCGAGCCCGCCACCGGCACCATCGAGGCAAGTTCGGAATAACAGAGCGCCGCCACGCCGCAGACGAAACCGGCAAGCACGAAGGACAGCAGCATGCCCGGCCCGGCGATCTGCGCCGCTTCAGCGGTCAGCACGAAAATGCCGGTGCCGATCACCGCGCCGATGCCCAGCATGGTCAGTTGGAACGCGCCCAGCGAACGGTGCAGACCTTTCTTCTCCGCCGTCGCCAGAATGGCATCGAGCGGCTTGATACGGTCGAAAAGCATGAAGGTCTCCAGAACGCGGCGCGAAGCACTGTGCCAGAGGGGCAACGCTTCGCCTAGTCCTTAGGCGTGACTGCGAATCAGGCTGCGCTGCCTGAATGAAGGGCATATACGCCAGTCTCGCGAATCTCGCGGTCTTCCAGTTCGCGTGTGGTCTCGACTTTGTATTGCGCCAGGCAGTTTATACCGGCCTTGGGAAAATAGGTGCGGCCCGGATCGCCCATCAGCACCGGCACGGTCATGTGTGCAAGCCAGGACAAGAGCCGCTCTGCCAGCGGGCGTTCATAGAACAGGTCGCCGACCAGAATGACGTCCCATGCGCAGGGCGTGCCGATCATGTCGTCGTCCGTCACCGTCAACTCAAGCCCGTTGGCCGCGGCGTTGAGTGTGATGGCGGCGCAGGCGAACTTGTCGATGTCAGCGGCCAGCACATGGGACGCGCCCGCGCGCGCCGCCGCAAGGCCGACCAGCCCGGAGCCGGAGCCGATATCCAGCACCCGGCGGTCCCGCACCAGCGACGGATTGTCCAGCACATAGCGCGCCAGGGCCTGTCCGCCGGCCCAGGCGAAGGCCCAATAGGGCGGGGGCACGCCGATCTGCGCCAATTCTTCTTCGGTTTTTTTCCAAAGGGGCACGACTTCGGTGGCGAGATGCAGTTCGATCTCCGGCACCAGGGGCGGAGCGATCAGCGCGGCGTTGGCGCGGATGAAATTCTCTGGAGTCATGCCATCCTGTGCTTCCTGCTCTCCGGCCGCTCGCCCAAGCTCGCGGCGTTGGCTTAGCTTTTCTTGGCGAGCGCAGCGAGCTTAGAAAAGCTTGCCCCTCCCCGAGCGCAGCGAGGGAGGCGCCGCTCGAAAAGGTCCACAGGACCTGTTCGTCCGCCTGCGGCGGAGCGCGCCTCACCCAAACCAGCTCGCGAGTGCGAATGCGGCGGCGATCAGTGCGCCAGTTTCCCGGTTGCTGCGGAAGATGTGCAGGCAATTGTCGGCATCGTCGATGTTCAGCGCCCGCACCTGCCACAACAGATGCGCGCCCGCCGCCAGCATGACGAAGCCGAACGGCCAGCCGGTATGCTCGGTGAAGCCGGACGCCAGGATCAGGGTGAAGGCGATGGCGTAGAAGCGCAGGATCCATTTCTTCGAATCCGCGCCGAACAGCCGGGCGGTGGATTTCACCCCGACCAGCGCGTCGTCGTCCTTGTCCTGGTGGGCGTAGATCGTGTCATAGCCCAGGGTCCAGAAGAACAGGCCCGCATAGAGCATCAGGCTTGCGGTATCGATCCGTCCGGTCTGGGCTGCGAAACCGAGCAGCGCGCCCCAGTTGAAGGTGAGACCCAGCCAGGCCTGCGGCCACCAGGTGATGCGTTTCATGAAGGGATAGGCAGCGACCAGCAACAGCGAGGACGCGCCCAGCCAGACGGCGAACCAATTCAGTTGCAGCAGGATCAGAAGACCCAGCAGGCATTGTGCCGCCAGGAACAGCAGAGCACCCGTAACGCTGATTGCGCCGGACGCCACGGGCCGGTTGCGGGTACGGGCGACCGCCGCGTCGATCTTGCGGTCGATGATGTCGTTGAAGGTGCAGCCCGCGCCGCGCATGACCAGCGCGCCGATGCCGAACAGGATCAGATAGGCGAAATCGCGCCATTCGGTGAAGCGGCGCTCCTCGGCCGCCGCGCCCAGCACCAGACCGAACACGCAGGGCCAGTAGAGCAGCCAGGTGCCGATCGGCCGGTCCAGCCGCGCCAGTTGCAGCCAGGGGCGCAGGCGGCGCGGCATGTGCGTCACCCAGCTTGTGGCGACGGCGTCGGCGATGGAGGCTTGCGATTTGGCAGTCATCTGGATCAAGTGTGGCATGGCCGGTGCGCAAACGACAACCGAACTGACGGAGCCCGGCGGGCGCACGCGGCTTTATGTCGATGCGCCGCTGGGGCAAGGTGTTTCGGTTCCCGCGAACGAGGGCCAGGCGCATTATCTGCTGCATGTGATGCGGGCGAAGCTTGGCGACCGGCTGCGCCTGTTCAATGGCCGCGACGGCGAATGGCTGGCGGAGATCGCGGCGGCAGCCAAGCGCGGCGTGATCATGACCTGCCGCGCGCAGACCGCGCCGCAGGCGGAAGTGCCAGACATCTGGCTGGCCTTTGCGCCGGTGAAAAAGACGCCCGCCGATTATCTGGTGCAGAAGGCGACGGAACTGGGTGTGGCGGCGCTGCTGCCGGTGTTCACCCGCCGCACCATCGTGACGCGCGTGAATGAGGAGCGGATGACGGCCAATGCCGTCGAGGCGGCGGAACAGTCTGACCGGCTGTCGGTGCCGGAAGTGCGCGCGCCGGTGGCGTTCGACAAAATGCTGGCATCATGGCCGAAGGAGCGGCGGATTTTCTTCTGCGACGAGGGCGGCGACGCGAAACCGCTGGCGCAAGCCGCACATGGTACGTCCGGCCCCGCCGCCATCCTGACCGGGCCGGAGGGCGGGTTCGATCCTGTTGAGCGCGATATGCTGCGTGCGCTGCCTTTTGTGATGCCGGTCACGCTGGGGCCGCGCATCCTGCGCGCCGACACCGCCGCGCTGGCGGCGCTGGCGGTGTGGCAGAGCGTCAGGGGAGACTGGATTTAGGTGCAGAAGCCTATTGCTTCCTGACTTCCAGCCATTGGGTGACCGTGCCGTGATTGACCGTGTTTTCGGGTATCGGACTTGCCGACACAGGGCCGCTGAGGACATTGCCGCGCAGCTTGAGCTCGAAGGACAGCGCATAGGCCTGATTGCGCTCGGTGTCGCGGGTGCCGAAGTCGCCCCAGGCCTTGCCGGTGAGTTCGGCGTTTGCGAACTGCGCGTCATTCAGAAGAGACGGCAGTTTGTCGCCTAGCTGCACATGGACATCTCCGCCGGGCAGGATCGTGAGCTTCGCAGGACGCTTTCCCTCATAGGTGTGGAGTTCGCCGCTCCAGTTGCCGACCAGCGTCGCATCGGGATGAAAGGGTTGCGCGGGCGGTTGCGGCCTGACCGGCATCTGCCATTTGGGCAGCAGGACTTTCATGATCGCGTTGGCGAGGGGATAGGCGCTGTCGCCGTCGCGGGCATTGAGAAGGACGACAACGGCAATGTCTTCCGAAGGAACGAGCATCAATTCGGTGGAGACGCCCGCCATTCCGCCGCCATGCGCCAGCACCCTGTAGCCATCGGCCCGGCTTTCGCCGACGCCCCAGCCCACGCCATATCCCTTTCCGTTGTTGGTCCGGGCAGTGCCGGTGTCCATGGTCGAACGATGCATCTCGTCGATCGAGGCGTCGGAGAGAATTGGGGTCTGCTCCGCAAGATGGTCCTTGAGGTGGAACATTCCGAAACGGATCAGATCGTGCGCGCTGGAATAGACCCCGCCCGCGCCGGGGCCGTCCAGATCGTAGGGCGGGATCGGTCTTCCCTTCGTGTCGTATCGTATCGCCTGAAGCTTATCGAGGCCGGGGGGTACGCCCACGGCAGTATGCGTCAGGCCCAGCTTCTGGAACACCGCGTCCCGCATATAGTCGGAAAAGCTTTTTCCCGAAACGCGCGAAACGATATAGCCGAGAAAGCCGTAGCCGAGATTGGAATATTGGAAATGTTCGCCGGGAACGGTGACGATGTTTCCATAGCGCCGGATCGTCTCATCGTCCGACGGCACCGGGTCGGGGCCTCTCTTGTCGAAGAACTGGGCATGCACGGGCAGGCCGGAGGAATGGTTCGCCGCCCGGCGAACCGTCGCCTGGTTTGCGTCGCCAACCCATGCTTTCAGCTTCGCATCGCCGAGATAGTCGTTCAGCGGCTTGTCGAGGTCGATCTTTCCCGCCTGGACGAGCGTCATCAGTGCGGTGGCTGTGAAGGGCTTGGAAACCGATGCCAGCGAATAGGTCGTTTGCGGCGTGGCGGGGATTTTCTTCTCGCGGTCGGCCCAGCCGAAGCCTTCTTCCCAGATGATCTTGCCATGCTGCGCGACCGCGACGGTCACCGACGGCGTCGAACCATCGGCCAGTTTGCGGCGGATAAGCTCGCGGACGCTGTCGAAGCGGTCCGGGCCTTGCGCGGGCGCCGCGAAGGATTGCGGAACGTGCAGAAGCGCGGCCATGGCCGAAAAAACGGCGAGGCGGAGCAGACGTGTTTTGGCGCGTGTGTGCATTGCATTACCCCCGAAGCCCCGCCGGGCCATCGCAGCCGGCCGGGGCGAATTGCCCTTTTTGCCAAGTTACGATGCATCGGCATCGTTTGTCAGCATCGGGGAGGTGGAAGTTTGTCAGACATATCGCTTTTCGCAGTCGGTCTTGCGCCACGCATCCCGGAATGGTGGTGGGACCGCGCGGAGCGTTTGCGCGTCGATGCGTTCGGCGAAATCGTCCATGGGATCACCTTTTTCTTGTCCGGGAATGCCGTGGCTGGTCATGGCGCGTCTTTCTTCAGCGCCGTTTCCAGCGCGTCGAGGCGCGGGGTCCAGAAGGCGCGTATCTGATCCACCCAGGCGCAGAGTTCTTCCACGCCCTCGCGGTTCAGTTCGTAGATGCGGCGCTGCTTGTCGGCGCGCACCGTCACCAGCTTCGCTGTTTTCAGGGTTTTCAGATGCTGGGAGATGGCCGGGGGCGACAGTTCAAACCGCCCGGCAATGTCGCCCGCCGACAGTGCGCCCGCGGCCAGCATCTCCACAATGCGTTGGCGGGTCGGATCGGCGAGGGCGATAAATCCTTGCATGGCCTATTATTTCCGTTTTTACTTAATTAAGTCAATATAAAAATAACAAGTATCGCGCCGCCTTGCGCCGCCGCCGGGCGATGCCTAATTAGCCGTGGGCCGGATTTCGCGGCGTCAGGGGAGTTTTCATGTCGATACCGCAGTCCGCCGGCGGCCCGATCCAGAGCCGCGACGATCTGGTTCGGCATCTCTCAAAGGGCTGCAAACCGAAGGCCGACTGGCGCATCGGGACCGAGCACGAGAAGTTCGTCTACGACTGCAAGACCCGCAAACCCATTCCCTATGAGGGGACGCCGGGCATCCGCCAGTTGCTGGATGGCATGAAGCGCTTCGGCTGGCAGCCCGTGCTGGAAGGCGAGAACATCATCGGTCTGACACAAAATGGCGCGTCGCTGAGCCTGGAGCCGGGCGGGCAGTTCGAATTGTCGGGCGCGCCGCTGAAAACCATCCATGACACCTGCGCCGAGGTGGATACCCATCTGGTTCAGACCCGCGAGGTCGCCGGCGAGATGGGCATCGGCATGCTGGGGCTGGGCTTCGCGCCCAACTGGTCGATGGCCGAAACCCATGTGATGCCCAAGGGCCGCTACAAGATCATGCGGGAATATATGCCCAAGGTCGGCGGCTATGGGTTGGACATGATGTTTCGCACCTGCACCGTGCAGGTGAATCTGGATTTCGAATCCGAAGCGGACATGGTGAAGAAATTCCGCGTCGGCCTGGCGTTGCAGCCGGTAGCCACGGCGCTGCTGGCCAATTCGCCGTTCCGCGAGGGGCGGCCCAGCCAGTTCCTGTCCTATCGCTCGCAGGTGTGGACCGATGTCGACAATGCGCGCTCGGGCATGTTGCCCTGGGTGTTCGAGGATGGCATGAGCTTCGAGCGCTATG
>JAFIHO010000372.1 GCA_017849395.1 Hyphomicrobiales bacterium | reverse complement strand
GCTGGCGGCAAAGGTGCGCCACGCGGGCGCTATCTTTCTTGGCCGCCACACGCCCGAAGCGATGGGCGATTACATTGCCGGTCCGAACCATGTGCTGCCGACCTCGCGCACCGCGCGTTTCTCCTCCGGCCTGTCGGTGTTGGATTACATGAAGCGCACCACGCTTCTGTCGCTGGACGCGAAATCCATCGCCGCCCTCGCGCCCGACGCCATCGCGCTGGCAGAAGCCGAAGGGCTCGACGCCCATGCCCGCTCCATCGCGGCGCGGCTGAATACGCGCCGTGACTGACGCCGGCAACGACACGTTCCGCCTCAGCGCCATCACCCTGGACGAGGCGAGCGTGGTCAAGCGCAGCCGCGCCATCGAGCAGGAACGCGAAGTCGCCATCTATGATCTGCTGGAAAAAAACTCGTTCCGCGTCGATGGCTCGCAGGGCGGTCCCTATCGTCTGACACTGGGCCTGGAGGAGAACCGCCTCATCTTCGACGTGTCGCTGGAAGACGGAACGCCCCATGCGAAGGTCGCGCTTTCGCTGATGCCGCTGCGCAAGGTGGTGAAGGATTATTTCCTGATCTGCGAAAGCTACTACAAGGCGATCCGCACCGCGCCGCCGTCCCAGATCGAGGCGCTTGATATGGGACGCCGGGGTCTGCACAATGAAGGCGCGGCCGAGTTGCAGAAAAGGCTTGAAGGCAAGATCACCACAGATTTCGACACGGCGCGGCGGCTGTTCACGCTGGTCTGTGTGCTCCAGATCCGGGGTTGAATGTGTCGGAACTGCCGTCCGCGATCCTGTTCGCCTGCACCATGAATGCCGTGCGCTCGCCCATGGCGGCGGCGCTGATGCGCCATCTCGTCGGAAAGCGTGCCTATGTGGAATCGGCCGGGGTGAAGGCGGGCGAACTCGATCCCCTGGCGGTCGAGGCGATGGAGGAGATCGGGCTTGAGATCGGCAAGCACAAGCCCCGCCGCTTCGAGGAACTGGAGGATGGCAGTTTCGATCTGGTCATCACGCTGTCGCCGGAAGCGCAGCACAAGGCGGTCGAGTTGACCCGGACCCACGCGACAGAGGTGGAATATTGGCCCACCCTGGACCCCACCATCATCGAGGGATCGCGGTCCCAGCGGCTGGATGCCTACCGGGCGGTGCGTGATCAAATGCTGGAAAGGCTGAGAAAGCGGTTTTTTGCCCCTTCCGCGTCCGACACCTGAATATCCACCCCGTTCCGCATATGGGGGACGTTCGAGCCGGGGGTAAAAAAACTTGATTTCCGCCCCTTTCCCCCTCATATCTCCCGCCGCCCAACCACATTTCGAGGATCAATGGCCAAGGAAGAACAGCTTGAATTCGAAGGAATTGTCGATGAGCTTTTGCCCAATGCGACGTTCCGCGTGAAGCTGATCGCCAATGGCCATGTCATCATCGCCCACACCGCCGGCAAGATGCGCAAGAACCGCATCCGTGTGCTGACCGGCGACAAGGTGATGGTGGAAATGTCACCCTACGATCTTACCAAAGGCCGCATCAATTACCGCTTCCGGTAAGCCGCCCGTGCCGCTGGTCCTGGCCAGCGAAAGCCCGCGCCGCAAGGCGCTGCTGGCCCAGGCGGGGATCACGCCCGACGCCATCCTGCCCACCAATATTGATGAAAGCGTGCTGAAGGGCGAGCTGCCCCGCATTCATGCCCTGCGCCTGGCCACGGCCAAGGCACGCAAGGCGGCGGATGAATGGAATGGCGCGCCCGCCTTCATCCTGGCAGCCGATACAGTGGTCGCCTGCGGACGTCGCATCCTGCCAAAGGCGCTGGACGATGCCCAGGTGCGCGATTGTCTGACGCTTCTGTCCGGCCGCCGCCATCAGGTGTTGACGGCGGTTGCGCTGCTGACGCCGGACGGCGCGCTGCGAACGAAAGTGGCGCTGACCCGCGTCTCGATGCTGCGTCTGACTCCCGCACAGATCGACGCCTATGTCGAAAGCCGCGAAGGCGTCGGCAAGGCGGGCGGCTATGCCATCCAGGGCCACGCCGAAAGTTTCGTGAAGGAAATCAGCGGCGCCTATTCCAATGTGGTGGGCCTTCCGCTGGCGCTGACGGTTGCGCTGCTCGCCGGCAATGGCTGGCGCGCGCCGTGACCATGCTGCTGGTCAATGCAGGGTTGGGCGAAACCCGCATCGCGCTGGTCGCGAATGGACGGCTTTCGGACTATCAGGTGGCGCGGGACAGCGAAAAGACGCTGCTCGGCAATCTCTATCTGGGCCGGGTCACGCGGGTGATGCCCGCCATGCAGGCCGCTTTCGTAGAGATCGGCACGGCGCGCGCAGGATTCCTGGCGCTGAACGAAGCGCGGAATCTGTCCGCGCGATCCGAACCCGGCATCTCCGATTGCGTGCGCGAAGGTGAGGCGGTGGCCGTGCGTGTGATCCGCGAAGGGGAGGGCGACAAGGGGCCGCGCCTCACCACGAAAGTCACGCTGACACAGGAACAGGAAGCCGCACGCAAGATGGCGCGTCCGCCAGCGCTGCTCGCCGCCGCGCCATCGCTGCTTGAGCGCATGTTGCTGGAACTTCCGCGCGATACGGCGCGTATCGCCATAGACGACGCCCGCACCGCGGAAGCGGCCCGCGCCTTCTGCCGCGTCTCCTGTCCCGGCCTGGAAGCGAAAATCGAAACCGTGCGCGATGTTTTCGATGACGCGCTGGAAGAAGACATTGCCCGCTTGTCGGCGTCTCGCGTCCCGCTGCCGGGCGGCGGCTGGATCACCATCGAGATCACCGAAGGCTTCACCGCCATCGACGTGAATTCCGGCGGCTATGCGGCATCGGGCGGGCGCGAGGAAACCGCGCTGGCCGTAAACCTGGAGGCGGCGCAGGAGATCGCGCGGCAGATCGGACTGCGCGGTATCGGCGGACTGGTGGTGGCGGACTTCATCCAGATGGAAGACATGGCCGCCACGCGGCTGGTCGAGTCGGTGCTGACCGAGGGATTGGGCAACAGCGTGCCCACGGACGTCACTCTGTCGCGCACCGGCCTTGCCGTCATCACCCGCAAGCGCGTGCGCCCGCCGCTGTCGCGTTTCCTGGAAAGCTGCGCCCATTGCGACGGCACCAGCCTGCGTCCGACCGCCGAAAGCGTCGCGCTGTCGGCGCTGCGCGCCGCCGAGCGCAATGCCCGCGCCGCGCCCGGCCGCCCGGTAACGCTGCGCGCCGCACCCGAAGTGCTCGACTGGATCAAGGGGCAGGGCGATGGCCTGGCGCGACGCGGACTGGCGGGGCTGAAACTGGAAACCGGGCCCGGCCCGCGGGAGGCCTTCGATGTCACCACGGGCTGAGGCCTGCCCGATCTGCGACAAACCCCCGGCGGCGGGTTTCGCGCCCTTCTGCTCCAAACGCTGCGCCGACATCGATCTGGGCCGCTGG
>JAFIHO010000371.1 GCA_017849395.1 Hyphomicrobiales bacterium | reverse complement strand
CGCCGCCGCGCCGGTGCTGGTCTTCGCCTTCCGGCTGGTGCAGGGCTTCGCGCTGGGCGGTGAGGTGGGACCGACCACAGCCTTCCTGATCGAGGCCTCGCCGCTCCTGCGGCGTGGCTTCTTTGGTTCCTGGCAATATGCCAGCCAGTGCCTCGCCAATATCGTGGCGGGGTCGCTGGGCCTGGGTCTGTCACTCGCGCTGAGCGAAGCCGATCTCGATGCCTGGGGCTGGCGTATTCCGTTCCTGCTGGGCGCACTGGTCTTGCCGCTGGGCTGGTACATCCGCCACGGCCTGCCGGAAACACTTGAAAGCGCCGACCGGGCGGCAACGCGCACGGCGGTAGAGGCGGCGGATTATCGCCGCGCCCTGATCCTGGGCATTCCGATGCTGGCTTCCACCACAATCGCCTTCGCCACCTTCAACTTTCTGACCACCTATGCGGCGGCCATCCTGAACATGCCGCAGGGCGTGGCGTTCGGCGCGACGCTGGCCTGGGGCGTCAGCGGCGTGGTGTTCCATCTGCTGGGCGGGGCGCTGTCGGATCGTTTCGGACGCAAGCCCCTGATGGTCTGGCCGCGCGTCGTTTTCCTTGTCCTTATTGTTCCTGGTTTCGCATGGCTTGAGGCGGCGCGCACCGGCCCCGTGCTGATCGCGGTGACCGTGCTGCTGACCAGCTTCGCTTCGCTCAGCGCCGGGGTCAGCATTGTTTGCCTGGCCGAGGCGATCCCCAAGCCAGTGCGCTCCGGCTCGCTGGCGGTGATCTACGCCGTCGCCATCGCGATTTTCAGCGGCACCGCGCAATTGCTTGTCACCTGGCTGATCCGCGTGACGGGCGATGTGCTCTGGCCTGCCTATTACATGACGGGCGCCACGGCGATGGGCATAGCAGTGATGGCGCTGATGAAGGAAACTGCTCCCGCAAAACAGTGACGGCGTTTCAGATTTTCGCGAGCCGGTCTAGATAGGCTTTCAGCACATCGCGTTTCAATGTGATGTTCATGAACTTGCCGTCGCGGGCAGTTTCCACCAACCCCGCATGTTCCAATTCCTTGATATGGTGCGACAGGGTCGCGGCGCTGACCGGATGCTCATCCGCCACCGCGCTGCATGGCGTCGCCTTGGTGCAGCTGCCGATCTGCTTCAAAATCTGATAGCGGCGCGGCTCCGCCAGTGCGCGCGCAATCGCCGCGAACTGCTTTTCGCTCAATTTCTCCGCCGCCATGACCTAGCTTAATCCTTATCCACAGAAGCCGCTAGTTATATGGGATGCTCCGCCTACTAATGCTAGACTCTGCCGCGAGTCCGAGCTCCGCGCCTGTGGGCTGTTGTCCAATCCGCTTGCTCCCGCCGGCGCCGCTCGGTTGATTGCTCGCCCCGCGAAATTCGCGGGCTGCATGGTTGAGCGCCGATGGAACAGGAAGCCTATCGCCACGTCCCATATGACATCGAAGTCGAGCAGGCTCTGCTCGGCGCGATCTTCATGGACAACCAGGCGCTGGAGCGCGCCACCGCGATCCTCAAGCCCGAGCAGTTCTACGACCCGCTGCATGCGCGCATCTTCGAGACCATGTCCGGGATGATCGAGCGGGGCGGTGTCGTGGTGACGCCGCTTACACTTCATGCGACCATGAAGGCTGATCCCGGCGTGATCGAACTGGGGGGGCAGTCCTATTTCGAGTCCCTGCGCGCCGCGGCGCCCGCCATTCCAAACATCCGCGATCTGTCCAACATCATCGCGGACCTGGCGATGCGCCGGTCCCTCATTCGCATAGGCGAGGATATCGTCAACACCGCCTATGAAGCCCCGACCGAAAAGACCTCCCGCCAGCAGATCGAGGAGGCGGAAAAGGCCCTCTACGCCGTTGCAGAGCAGGGCAAATATGGCGAAGGCGCACTGGATTTCCATGAAGCCCTGCGGCGCACGGTGGAGGCGGCGGAACGTGCCCATGCACGCGGTGGTAATATCTCGGGCGTCACCTCCGGCTTCATCGAGATCGACAATTTGCTGGGTGGATTGCAGCCTTCGGATTTGCTGCTCATTGCGGGCCGTCCCGGCATGGGCAAGACGGCGCTGGGCACCAACATGGCCTTTCATGCCGCCAAGGCGTATCTGGACGATCTGGCGAACAACGCGGAGTTTCCCCGCGGCGCGCCGGTGCTGTTCTTCTCGCTGGAAATGGCGGCGCAGCAGTTGGCGGCCCGTATCCTGTCCGAGCAGACAGAATTGGAAGTCTGGAAGATCCGCAACGGCCGCTTCACCGAAAGCGAGTGGGAGAAATTCGTCCTTGCGATGCAGGACCTCTCCACCCTGCCGCTCTATATCGACGACATGGGCGGCATTTCCATCGCCCAGATCGCGGCCCGCGCCCGCCGCCTGAAGCGGGAGAAGAATATCGGTCTCATCATCATCGACTATCTGCAACTGGTCGAACCCAGTCGCCGCCAGGATAATCGTGTCCAGGAAATTACCGAAGTCACCAAAGGGCTGAAGGCCCTCGCCAAGGAACTGAATGTTCCGGTGATTGCCCTGTCCCAGCTTTCGCGCGGCGTCGATGCGCGCGACGACAAACGCCCGGTTCTGTCGGACTTGCGCGAATCCGGCTCCATCGAACAGGACGCCGACGTGGTGATGTTCGTCTATCGTGAGGAATATTACCTCAAGTCGCGCAAGCCCGATGAAAGCGATGTCGCCGAATTCACCAAGTGGCAGGAAAAGATGGAGCGGGTCACCAACCTGGCCGAAGTGATGGTGGAAAAACACCGCCACGGCGCCACGCGCTCCATCCAGCTTACCTTCGAAGGCAGCTTCACCCGCTTCAGCAACCGGGCCGACGATTCCATCGTCCCGCGCTGACGATCACAAAACGCTATTCGGTCCTGATCTCGATCAATTTGGCCTGGCCGCTCAGCGCCAGCGCGGCCTGTTGCGGCAACAGCCGCAGGTCGTAACCGAACCGCACCAGTTCGCGCTTCACATAGGTCAGGTCGAACTTCCGAAATCCCTTGCGGAACGTCTCGATATCCGACTTCTCGCCGATGAAGTCCTGCTGCCGCAGCACAGCCGGGACGAGTTGGCGGGGCGCGAGCCAGGAAAATTCCGGCGAATTGTTGGGATTGAACAGCAGGTGATCCACCGGCAGGTTGAACAGCCGCACCGCCAACAGCCGCTCCGCCGCGCGCCGCGAGATGATATAGCCGCCGGTCCCTGTATGCCTCGACCGCAGCCGCGCCAGTTTGAAACCTGGTGCGATGCCGACGAAATCCGACACCAGGATGCGCTGCCCCTTCGGTCCATAATGTTCCGGTTTCACCAGGTTCACACCGGGGGGTATCCAGGACGCATCGGTCAGGAACTTCGCCGCGCCCGGCGTCAGCACCGCATCGTCCTCCAGCACCGTGGCATAGTCATCACCGCTGGCCACCAGTTTTTCCCAGAACAGGCGATGGGACAACAGGCAGCATTTGTCACCCGGCGGAATCTCGCCCAACGGGCCGCTGGCTGCGAACAGGCGGTCGATCTCGGCTTTCGGGGCGGTGGCGGCGTCCACGGCGTCAATGCGAATGAAACCCAGACCCAGTCTGGCGGCCATGGCCTCCATAACCGCCAGCCGGTCAGGCCGCCTTGCCAGATTGACAAGATAAATCCGCATGGTAGCTGGCGTTAGCATCTCGGTCCGCCACTGGCAAATAACCTGTTTTCAGCCTGACCATGCCTATATGATGTGGAGACGCGGGGAAGCGCATTAGGACTTGGTATCGGTGACCGACAGCAGCCTGGCCCCCCCGGAGTTTTCGCTCCCCGCCGATGACGATCCGCCGGCGCGCCGTATCTGGTCGCGCGGGGCGTCCACCATGCTGGTGGTGCTGATCCATCTGGTCTTTTTCGCCATGCTGACCTTCTCGGTGCGCATGGTGCAGTTCGGTCAGCCCTCCAGCCTGGAAACCATTTTCCTGCTGCCCAGCCTGGAAGGCCGCCAGACCCGCGAGCCCCGGATGCTCCAGCCCCGGACCATCACCACGGCCCCGCCAGAGATCGTCACCTCACCCATCACCATCCCCAAGCCTCCGGAGCCGGAGGTGGAGCGGGAAATCCCCAATGCCGTCACCCCAGGTGATGTGCTCAAGGCCATCGGCCAGGAATTATCCTGCGGCGCGGGCAGTTTCGAGCACCTGACCCAGCCCGAACGCGAGCGTTGCCTGCGCCAGCCCTGGGTGGCAACGCGCGGGCCCGCCGGGACCCTGGTGTTGCAGCCGGCCACCCAGGTGCCCAAACTCGCCCCTCCGCCCGCCGAATGCCGCAGGTCCGGCGCGGATTTCCAGCGCCGCGCCATCGAAACCGCGCCCACATGCCCGGTCATGCTGAATATTCCCTGCCTCAACCGGATACCGCGCGATTGAGCGCCGAACTGGACGCCAAACCGCCGCCTCTGCATTGTCCTCGCCCATGAATATCCGCAACCCGTCCGAACCCGACTACGAAGCTGCTCGCCTGACAGTACGGCTGGGCGCGGTTGCGGAAAATTACCGCTGTTTCCGCCGCCTTGCCGGGCCTGCCGCCGTAGCGGGGGTGGTGAAGGCTAACGGCTATGGCCAGGGTGCGGATCGCATCGCACCCACTCTTTCGGCGGCCGGTTGCGACAGTTTCTTCGTTGCGCGGCTGGCGGAAGGCATCGCGCTGCGCCGCATCCTGCCGAATGCGCGCATTTTCGTTCTGGATGGCGCGCCGCCTGATGCGGTGCCTGCGCTCCTGTCTCACAATCTCGTGCCGGTACTGAACAGCCTGGCCGACATCGCGGGCTGGCAGGCCGCCGCCGCAGCAGCGCGCTGCACCCTCGAAGCCGTGGTGCATGTCGATACCGGCATGAGCCGCCTTGGCCTGCCGCCCTATGAACTGACGGTGCTGGCGGCGGAAGCCAGGAAGCGGCTGTCGGGCCTCAATCTGGCGCTGGTGATGAGCCAGCTCGCCTGCGCCGACGAGCCGGATTCGCCCCGCAACGCCGCCCAGCTTGCCCGCTTCCGGCAGGCTCTGGCGATGCTGCCCGCGGCCCCCGCCAGCCTGGCGGCCTCTGCGGGTATCCTGTTGGGCAGGGACTATCATTTCGATCTGGTGCGGCCGGGCGTGGGCCTTTATGGCGGGCATCCGCTGGGTCTTCTGACCGATAACCCCATGACGCCTGTGGTAACTCTGACCGGCCGCTTCCTGCAGGTGCGGCGCATAGACCGCGACGATACGGTCGGCTATGGGGCCACATTCCGGGCGCAAAGGCCGCTTCTGATCGGTACGCTGGCGCTGGGTTACGCCGATGGCATATTGCGGGCCGCTTCGAACCGGGGCAGGGCGGCAATTGGCGGACGTCTGGTACCCTATGTGGGCCGGGTCTCGATGGATCTGGTGACCCTGGATCTGAGCGACCTGCCCGCCGAACCGCGGGTTGGCGATGAAGTGGAGTTGTTGGGGGAGCATGTGTCATTGGAGATGCTGGCCGAGGCTGCCGGAACCAACGCCTATGAAATTCTCAACGGGCTGGGCCGCCGCGTGCCGCGCCATTACACGGAAAACTGAGATATGAACTTCCTCGCGGGCATTGGCCGCGCCGCAATCGAACTGCTGGCGCAAATCGGCCGCCTGTCCAGTTTCACCCTGAACGCGGTGGTGTCCTGCTTCATCCCGCCCATCTATGGCCGCCTGATCGGCCAGCAGATGCTGCGCATCGGCTATTATTCGCTGCCGGTGGTGGGACTTACCGCTTTCTTCACCGGCGGCGCGCTGGCGCTGCAGATTTACCTGGGCGGCAACCGCTATGGCGCCGAATCCATCGTGCCGCAGATCGTGGTGCTGGGCATCACCCGCGAACTGGGTCCGGTCATCGCGGGCCTGATGGTGGCGGGACGCGTCGCCGCGGCTATCGCTGCTGAAATCGGCACCATGCGCGTGACCGAACAGATCGACGCGCTCACCACGCTTGCCACCAATCCGATCAAATATCTGGTGGTGCCGCGCCTGATCGCGGCGGTGGTGTCCCTGCCGGTCCTGGTCGCTATCGCCGACAGTATCGGCGTGTTCGGCGGCTATGTGGTGGCGACCCAGAGCCTGGGGTTCAGCGGCGGCATCTACCTGAAGAACACGGTCGATTTCGCTCAGAATGACGACGTCATCTCGGGCCTCATCAAGGCGGCCGTGTTCGGCTTCATCATCGCGCTGATGGGCTGCTATAACGGCTTCAATTCGCGCGGCGGCGCCCAGGGCGTCGGCGCGGCGACCACGGGCGCGGTGGTGTCGTCTTCCATCCTGATCCTGG
>JAFIHO010000370.1 GCA_017849395.1 Hyphomicrobiales bacterium | reverse complement strand
TTCGACCCCGCCCCGAAATTTGCTGCGCAAATTTCGACCCTCCCTCAAGGGGAGGGTTAGGAACGGCGTTTCCTGCGACATGGAGTTGCTTGACCCTGCGGGCGGCGGAGCGCACAGCTTGCCGCCATGCAGGGGATCGTCCAGGCCATCCGCCACATCGCGCTTGCCGCGCTGCTGCTGCGTGCGCTGGTGCCAATTGGCTGGATGCCTGCCGCCGAAGCGGCGGGAACGCCGTTCGTCATCTGCTCCGTCAACGGCCCCGCGCAACATGCGCCCGATGGGCAGAAGCTGCCCGACGATTCCGCGCATCACCAGACCTGTGCCTTCGCCGCCGCGCCGCACCTGGCCAAGACGCCCGATGTGGTTGCGCTGGCAGAGCCATCCCTGCCCGTTCATGTCATCGCGCGAAGCGAAGCTGAGCCCGCGCTGGCGCGACCTTCGCCGCAGCGGACCCAGTCTCCACGCGCGCCACCCTTCTCCGCCTGAAGCATCTGTCCTGACGCCGTGGCTTCGCCACGTGTTGCTTCATTCCGGAGAATCACATGCCCGTTTCCAGACGCCTGCTTGCAGGCGCATCGCTCGCCATTCTTGGCGCGCTCCTTGTCCAAGGCGCGGCCGCGCAAACCGGCCGCGATCCGCGCTTTGAAACCGTCATCGTCAACGGCCAGCGCGCGCCCGCCGATCTGCCCGCCCGGGTCGAAGGCATCACCGCCGCCGACGCCGCCGTCCTGGTCAACGGCGTCAACACCGAAGACATGATCAAGTATCTGCCGTCGCTTTTTGTACGGAAGCGCCACAATGGGGACACCCAGGACCCCATCGCCACGCGCACATCGGGCGTGGGCGCATCGGCCCGCAGCCTGATCTATGCCGACGGCATTCTTCTGTCGTCGCTGATCGGCAACAACAACACCACTGCCTCGCCGCGCTGGGGTCTGGCCGCGCCGCATGACGTGACCCGCATCGACGTGCTGTATGGGCCGTTCGCGGCGGAATATGCGGGCAACTCCATCGGCGCGGTGGTCAACATCACCACGCGCATGCCCGAACAATTCGAGATCTACGCCGACGCCACGGGCGCGGTGCAGAAATTCACCCAGTACGGCACCAGCGACACCTATGGCACCTGGCAGATCGCGGGCGGGGCGGGCGACCGGATGGGCAATTTCACCTGGCGGCTGTCGGCCAACCACATGGAATCCTGGGGCCAGCCGCTCAGCTATGCGACCCTGGCGCGGCCTGCAAACCCGTCCAGCACGGGCGCGGCAGCCATTGGCGCATTCGACGATTTGAACCGCACGGGAATGCCCATCGCGGTGATCGGCGCGACCGGGTTGGAGCACCAGGTGCAGGACACCGATACCTTGAAGCTGGCCTATGAGATACCGGATCTCGCAATCGCCACCTATACCGCGAGCGTATTCTTCCAGGATAACAATGCCGTATCGCAGACCTATCTGCGCGGTGCGGCGGGCGCGCCGGTCTATGCGGGTACTGTCAATCTGGGCGGCTATGCCTACACCATTCCTGCCAGCAGCTTTTCAAACGCCGTCTACAATCTGGGCCAGACCCATCTGGCGCAGGGTCTGTCGTTGAAATCGATGGGAACAGGCGATTTCGGCTGGGAGATCGTCGCCAGCAGCTACAATTATCTCAACGATACCCAGCGCGTGCCGACCGTAGCCCTGCCCGCCGCAACATCGGGCGGCGCGGGCAGCATCACGCGGCTGACCGGTACAGGCTGGTACACGCTGGATGCGCGCGCGGTGTGGCGCGGCTGGGCGGATCATGAATGGTCGCTGGGCTTCCACCGCGACCAGGAGATGTTCAGCCAGAACCGCTTCAACACCGCCGACTGGATCGGCGGTGCGGCGGGCAGCCTGGCGGCGCGCAACAGCGGCCGCACCGCCACCAACGCGGTCTGGGCGCAGGATGTGTGGAGCGTCTTGCCGGAATTGAAAGCAACCATCGGCGCGCGCTTCGAGGATTGGCAAGCCTATGACGGGGTGAATTATTCCGCATCGCCATCGCTCAATACCCGCCAGCCGCAGATCGCCGGGCAATATGTGTCGCCCAAGGCGTCGCTGGCCTGGACACCGGCGCAGGACTGGACGCTGACCGCGTCCTATGGCGGCGCCTATCGCATGCCCACCGTGACGGAGCTTTACCAGGCCATCACCACCGGCGCGGTGCTGAGCGTGCCCAATCCCAACCTGAAACCGGAACGCGCCAACAGCTATGAGCTGGCGGGCCAGTATGCGGTGGGCGATGGACGGGTGCGTCTGTCGCTGTTCGAGGAAGTGATCGGCAATGCGCTGATCTCGCAATCCGCGCCGCTGCTGGCGTCGCAGCCTACCACGCTTTTCAACTATGTGCAGAATATCGACCGGGTACGCTCACGCGGCATCGAGTTCGTGGCGGAACAGAATGACGTGCTGCTGGAAGGCCTTTATCTGTCGGGCACTTTCACCTTTGTCGATGCGCGCATCGAGAAGAACAGCGTGCTCCCCTTCGGCCCTACCACCATCGGCAAGCGCCTGCCGCACGTGCCGCAATGGCGCGCCAACCTGGTCGCGACCTATCGCCCACCCGCGCTGGATGGGCGGCTGGCACTGACCGCGGGGGGCCGCTACAGCGACCGCACATTCGGCACCATCGACAACAGCGACCGCCTTGCCCACACCTTCCAGGGCTTTGAAGGCTTCTTCGTGGTCGATGTGCGCGCCCATTACCGGGTGGACGAGAATTGGAGCGTCTCCGCCGGGATCGACAATGTGAACAACGACAAATACTTCATCTTCCACCCGTTCCCGCAGCGGACGCTTGTCATGGGGATTCACTATGCGCAGTAAGATCGTTCTATTCGCGGCCCTGCTGGCCGCATCGCCCGCGGCCGCCCATATTGTGCTGTCGGAGCCGCAGGCCAAGCCCGGCGCCTATCATGTGGCGCGCTTCCGGGTCGGGCATGGCTGCGGCGGCGCGGCGACTACGGCCATCGAGATTTATTTTCCCGAGACGGTGACGGGCGTGCGCCCGATGGCCAAGCCGGGCTGGACCCTGAAGATCGAGAAGGTGAAGCTGGAAAAGCCGCAGACCGGTGAAGGCGGACGGCCCGTGACCGAACGGGTCGCGATGGTCACCTGGACCGGCGGGCCGCTGCCCGACGAACAGTTCGATGAGTTCGCGGTGCTGATGCGCCTGCCCACCACACCGACGACGCTGGCCTTTCCGGTGATGCAGAGTTGCGGCGAGGCGATGGAGCATTGGATGGACGTGCCAGACGGCAAGAGCCGCCATCCTTCGCCGGTGCTGAAGGTTGGAGACGCGCCCGGCGCACCCGCGATGGGAGAACATCATGCGCATTGAACAGGTTTCTTGTGCTGCCCTTCTCGCCGTCCTGCTTGCAGGCGCTAATCCCTCGCTTGCGGCCGACGGGCTGACCGTGACCGATGGCTGGTTTCGCGCCCTGCCGGGCGGCGTGCCGGCGGGCGGCTATTTCACCTTGCACAATGGCAGTGCGGCTGCCGTGACGCTCACCGGCGCGCAAAGCCCGGCCTGCGCCATGCTGATGCTTCACCAGTCCGGCGGCGCGGGCGGCATGTCGGGGATGCGGCATGTGGCCGAGGTGAAGCTGCCGCCGGGCGAAGACCTGGCCTTTGCGCCGGGCTCTTATCACCTGATGTGCATGGAGCCGAAGATCACAATGGGCGGACAGGTTCCGGTAACCCTGGTCTTTCAGGACGGCGCGCGGCTGACGGCGAATTTCACGGTTCGCAACGCGGCGGGAAAATAGTAGACCCTCGGTTGAATCCAGCCGAGGCTCCCATGCGCGAATTCCTGACCATGTTTGCCGTCGTGTTCGCCGCCGAGTTCGGCGACAAGACCCAGCTTGCCACGGTGCTGTTCGCCACCGAGAAGAAGATGCCGCCGCTGATGGTATTCGCTGCGTCGGGCGGCGCGCTGCTGGTGTCGGCGGCCATCGCGACTTTCCTGGGCACCGTGGCGAGCCAGTATCTGTCGGGGGTGCCGTTCAGGCTTATCGCGGGGGTCGGCTTCATCGTCATCGGCGTGATGACGGTGGTGCAGCACTTCAGCGGCTAGAAATACATCAGCCGGATCAGCTCGGCGATCAGGGCGGGGCGGGTTTCGCCCTCTATTTCCACGGTCACTTCGTCGATCAACTGCAACCCGCCGGATTTTGGCGTGACGCTGATGAGCTTTTGCCGGGCGCGGATGCGGCTGTTCACCGGCACCATCTGGGTGAAGCGCACCCGGTCGGAGCCGTAGTTGATGCCCGTCTTCACACCGTCGATGTTCATAAGGCCCTTGGTCAGCATCGGGATCAGCGACAAAGTCAGGAACCCGTGCGCGATGGTGCGGCCGCCGGGAATCTCCCTGCCCGCGCGCTCGACATCGACATGGATCCACTGGAAGTCGCCGGTCGCCTCGGCGAATTTGTTGATGCGGTCCTGGTCGATGGTGAGCCAATCGGAGACCCCGATCTCGGTCCCCACCAGTCCCGGCAGACTGTCCTTTGTCGCGGTGATCATGCGCACTCCTGCATTCAGGGGGTTGCGAAGCGCCCGTCAAGCCGTTGCAGGATTTCCTCGGGCGAAAAGCCCAGCGCGCCGAGACGGCCCGAACGCGCCAGCAAGGCCAGACCTGCCAGCGATGCCGCCACCAGCACGATATCGCACTGGCTTTCGCGGCTGTCGGCAGGCAGGCCGCTGGCATCGGACAGCGCCTTCAACGCCGCGATCAATCGCCCGTTGAACAGCCGCTCCGCATCGCCGCCCGATGCGCCGGGTAACGCGGCCGATGCCGCCGCCATGGTTTCCGCGCCCTTGAGCAGCGACAGCGCCGCGGCGCTGACCCCCGCCAGACCGCTGGAGCTGCCTGCCTCGCGCATGGTGCGCGCCAGCAACGACAGGTCGTCGGCCGCCAGGGCCAGCAGCAATTCGTCCTTGTTACGGAAATAGCCATACAGGGCAGCAGGAGCAAAACCTGCTTCGGCGGCGACGCCGCGCAGCGACAGGTCCCGCGCTCCGTCCCGGGCGGCGACCCTGCGGGCCGCTTCAAGGATGCTGGCGCGCGAAGCTGCCTTGCCTTCCCGCGGCCGTCTTGCCGTCTTGATGCTCACCGCTGCCTCAGCCATGCGCGGATGATAGGTGATTCGGGAACAAAAGACTCCTGCCGGGGCGGCGTTTTTGCCGGTTAGGGGTGCGCCCTCTTGTACGCATCCACCGCGCCATTCGCTTCAGCTCCCACCTTCTCCTTCAATTTCTGGTTCTCGTCGGTCATGTTGAGCACCAGACGGGCGCGCATATCGTCGAAGGGCTTGTTATCTGCTTCGGCCCTGGCCTTCTCTTCCTTCATCTCCTGTTGGAGGCAGGTTTGATAAAGATCCGACTGGGCGATGAAGGCCTTCGCTTCCCGGACGGCGGCCAGCACTTCTTCCTGGGTTGCGGTGGCGCCGTTGATCGGCTCTGGCGGGGCGGGGGCGACACACACACTTTGCCCCAGCGCAGGTATCGCGCAGGCAAATGTCAGGGCGGCAACAAGGAATATCGATCTCATCATCAATGGCGATCCGGCAAAAATACGCCCTGAGGCAATAGGAACATATTTGTACAGGGCCGGCCAGCAGATCAGCTTGTAGGGTTTTGACCGGCTTGACACAAAATGGTACGGATCCGTTCAGGTCGCCGTAACTTCCCTGTAGCGCCGCCTGTAATTGGCCGCAAAACGCAGCATCAGTGCCGCGATCATAAGACCGAGGCTCCAGCCGTAGAAATCGTCCGGCCTGTGCGGGTGGCTGATATAGGCCAAGCCCATCAATGCGTAGCATAGCCAGAAATAAGCCGCCGAAACGCCCAGCAAGGCACGGCGCACGGAGCCGCCTGCAAGTTCCGTCATCTGCGGCGTAAGCGCCAATGTCATCACCAGGGTGACGAAGGAACTGAACAGCACGAACAACCCGGCACCGAACCCGTTTTCACCGCCCGTGAAACGGAACTGGTTGGGAAGCAGGACCGAAAGCAGGTAAATGGCGAAGCTGGCGCAGAAACCCCAGAACAAGGCGCAGGAAAGTTCCTCCAGACGGTGGAGGGGCGGAACCAGCCGTCCCAGGGGACCCGCGACGATGGCGGCGAAGAATACAAGGCAGCCGAAGCGCCAGGCATTCTGGCTGGCGAGGCGGAAGCCATTATCCTCGAAATTGCGCAGCCCCAGCGAGTAGGCCACAACCGCCAAGGTGACCAGCGCGATGACGGTGGGAACCGAAAATTGCGGGATGCGGAAGGGAACCTTTTGCCGGTTGAAGATTGCGGCGTTGTCCAAAGCAACCATGCATACGCGACCCGTTGTCGTCCGGGATCATGAACGTATGACGCCTGGAAAAGTGCCTAATTCGCCGGGGTGAGAGCCACTGCGAAACCATCGACCGGCTGGTTTGCCTCGGTGCGCGGCGCGGCGGAAACAAACCCCGCAATATTGAATCCCGCCGCTGCCGCAGCTTCACGCAGATAGGCCTCGCTATGCCGCCAGCGGCGCTTCGGTCCGAGTTCGAACCCCTTGTCGCTTTTGGCCTCGGTGGTGAAGAGGAAAAATCCGTCCGGCGACAAACGCTGGATCGCACCCGCAAACACGGGCGCCAGATCGCCAAGATAGACCAGCGTGTCGGCTGCCAGGATGAGATCATAG
>JAFIHO010000369.1 GCA_017849395.1 Hyphomicrobiales bacterium | reverse complement strand
GTCCATTTCTCGCACATCAAGGCGCTGGGCGAGGATGTGTGGGGCAAATCCGCCGATGTCATCAAGCTGACCAACGAAGCCAAAGCGCGCCGCCAGAATGTCACCGCCAACCAGTATCCCTGGCTGGCGTCGCAGACTGGCCTGTCCGCCGCGCTGGTGCCACGCTGGGTGGTGGATGGCGGTTATGCCGCGATGATCAAGCGCTTCAACGACACGACATTGATGCCCAAGATCCGCGCCGAGATGGCGGAAAATCTGAAGCGCCGCAATGGGCCGCACAATCTTCTGCTGTCCACCAAGGGGCGGCCCTGGTTCGGCAAAAGGCTGGACGAGGTGGCGAAGGAATGGAAAGTCGATCCCATCGAGGCAGCGATCCGCATCCTGCGCCAGACCGAGCGCCAGTCGGTTGTGTCCTTCAACATGTCGCAGGGCGATGTGGACAATTTCATGAAGCAGCCCTGGATGGTCACCAGTTCCGATGGCGGTCCCGGCCATCCGCGCGAATGGGCCAGCTTCAGCATCAAATACGCCGACTATGTGAAGAAGCGGAAGGTCATCACCCTGCCCTTCTTCATCCGCCACACCACGGGCCTCGCCGCCGACCAGTACATGCTGGACAAGCGCGGCTATCTGCGGCCCGGCTATTACGCAGACGTGATCGTGTTCAATCCCGAAACTTTCGCGCCCAAGGCCGACTATATCCATACCGACCTGCCTTCGACGGGCATGGTGGATGTGGTGGTCAACGGCAAGCTGGCGCTGGACAATGGCACGCTGACCGACGCGCTGTCGGGACGTCCCCTGCCCCACACGCCCACGCCCGGAAGCTGCCTCTGATTCAAACCCGGCTCTCGCACCTGCGGGAGCCGGTTTTGCGTGACGTGTGCCCGCCTCGGGCGTATTGTCGCAGATACCGGAAGGTCGCGAGACTCGTGACCGGGACCGCCCTGGCGGGCCTTACGCCTCCCGAACACAGGAGGTTTGCCCAATGCCGACCATCAAAAATCCAATCGAATGGAGTGGCGCCCAACTGTCCCATGCGGGACATGCGCTGAGTTCCCTTCATCGTTCCCTGCATCACATCCAGGAAACCATTCATTCGCCGCTGCCCACGGTGCGGCGCATCGAAATCGCCGATCTGCGGGCATCGCTGGCGGACGGTTTTGCCGACTTCCAGGCCTATCGCACCGATGTGCTGTTCCTGGGCGTGGTCTATGCCGTGGCGGGGCTGGTGCTGGCGCGCATGGCGTTCGGCATGGACCTGCTGCCGCTGCTGTTCCCCCTGGCGTCCGGCTTCGCGCTGGTGGGGCCGCTGGCAGCCATCGGCCTTTATGAACTGAGCCGCCGCCGCGAACAGGGCGCGGAAGTCAGCTGGACCAATGCTTTCGACGTGTTCAAGGCCCCGGCGATCGGCAGCGTGGCGGTGCTGGGCACCGGGCTGGTGGCGCTGTTCCTGCTGTGGATCCTGGCGGCCTGGGCGATTTTCCGAAACACGCTGGGTCCGGTGCACCCCGCTTCGACCGGCGCGTTCATCGACGCGGTGCTGTACACATCGTCCGGTCACGCCATGATCATCATCGGCATGGGCGTGGGCTTCCTGTTCGCGGTGGTGGCGATGTCAGTCAGCGTGATCTCCTTCCCGCTGCTGCTGGACCGCGATCTCGGTCTGGATACGGCGGTGAAGACGTCGGTCCTGGCGGTAACGCGCAATCCGGCGCCGATGGCGCTGTGGGGCCTTATCGTCGCGGCAGGATTGGTGCTTGGGTCGATACCGGCGCTGATCGGGCTGGTCATCGTGGTGCCGGTTCTGGGTCATGCGACCTGGCACCTGTACCGGCGGGTGATCCAGTAGGACGAAATACCCGGGTAGGAGGGAACCTTTTTCGTCCAGGTTCCTTATGGTGCGATGCAGCATTATAGTATGATGCGGCCAGCACCGGAGCATGGATGCGCGTGGATGATCTGAGCGGCGGCGAGGCGGGACTGCAATATCCCGCCAGCCGCCTGGTGCTGGAGCCGGAATTTGGCGGCAATCCGGGCGCGTTGCGCATGTTCCGCCATGTACCGGACAGCACCGGACCGGGCGCGCCGCTTCTGGTGGTGCTGCATGGCTGCACCCAGACGGCGCGCGGCTATGACCAGGGCGCGGGCTGGTCGGTTCTGGCGGAACGGTTCGGCTTTGCCCTGCTGGCCCCGGAACAAAGCCGCCTGAACAACCCCAATGGCTGCCTGAACTGGTTCCTGCCCGAGGACATCACGCGCGGCGGCGGCGAGGCCGAATCCATCCGCCAGATGATCGCGCATATGCTGGATACGCACGGGCTCGACGCCTCGCGCGTGTTCATCACCGGCCTGTCGGCAGGCGGCGCGATGACATCGGCGATGCTGGCGGCCTATCCCGAAATCTTCGCCGGCGGGGCGATCATCGCCGGACTGCCTGCGGGCGCGGCCAACAACCTGGCCGAAGCGCTGGCCGCGATGCATCGCGCCGCCTCCCGCGCGCCGGGAGGCTGGGGCAGGCTGGTGCGCGCGGCGTCACCGCATGAGGGACCATGGCCGCGCGTGTCGGTATGGCATGGCGATGCGGACGCGACCGTCGCCGTCTCCAACCTGGATGCCATCGTCACCCAATGGCGCGAGGTGCATGGGCTGGAAGACGCGCCGGAAGAAGACGTGGAGGACGGAGCGGCTCGGCGGGTGTGGCGCGACAGGCGCGGCGCGGCGGTGATAGAGGCATGGTCCATAAGCGGCCTGGGCCATGGCACGCCGATCAAGCCGGGCGATGGCGATGACGCATCCGGCGAGGCGATGCCCTTCATGCTCGATGCCGGAATTTCATCCAGCCACCGCATCGCCGCGTTTTTCGGATTGATCCCCAAACCCGCGCGCAAGCCTGTCACCCGCAAGCCCGTGCCGCGCGAAGCGGTGGTGGCGCATGAATCCGTGATGCTGGCGCAGGCGGAAGCGCCCCAAATCGCGCCCGAACAGATTGTGATGGCGCGGGAAGGACGGCTGCAGCGCATCATTGCGATGGTGAAGAAGGCGATGGGCCTGCACGGCTAGCTCCCCGCAGCGGGAGGATCAGGCGGGAGACAGCTTGTGCCAGTCCGTTGCCTGCTCGAACGCCCAGCCGATGCGCAGCGCCAGTGCATCATCACCGCCCCGGCAGACGATCTGCAGCGAGGTCGGCAATCCGCCCGCGGTCATGCCGTTGGGCAAGGCCAGCGCGCATAGATCGAGGAAATTCACCCAGCGGGTGGAAATGGCGGGCGTCTTTGTCTGATCCACTTCGGTCAGCGGGATCGCGGGCGTCAGCGTGCCCACGGTCAGCACCGCGTCGATACCGTCCAGCGCGGCGGCGAATTGCCGTTTGGCGGCTTCGCGCTTCGCCAACATGTCAAAATATTCCCGCACCGAGATGGCCGCGCCCGCGCGCACCCGGGGCCGCACCGCTTCATCCAGCGGCAGTTCGTTATTGTCGGCAAGATCGGCGATGCGCGGATAGATTTCGGCGGAAATAATGCGGCCGACCAGATCGCCGCTTTCGCGGAAGCTGGGCAGGCCGCCCGGCAGATCGACAATCTCCGCCCCCAGCGCCGCAAGCTGTTTCAGCGACGCATCATAAGAAGCCAGCACTTCGGCGTCGACTGTGGCGCGCTCGCTGTCGGGCAGGCGGGCCAGGCGCAGGCCCTTCACGCCCTTGCGCAATGTCTCCAGCGGCGCGGAGGGCGGCAGCAGAAATGTTTGCGGGTCGTTCACATCGCCGCCCTGCAGCAGCGCCAGCAGGATCGCGCAATCCTCGACACTGCGCGCGAAGGGGCCGGGCGTGTCCAGCGTGTGGCTGAGCGGCAGCACGCCATGGGTGCTGATGCGGCCGATGCTGGTCTTGAGCCCCGTGATGCCGCACCAGGAGGCGGGCACGCGCACCGAACCGCCCGTATCGGTGCCGATGGCGCAGGGCGCCATGCGCGAGGCCACCGCGACGGCGGAACCCGATGACGAACCGCCCGGCGTGCGCGCGACCTTCATGTCCCAGGGATTCCAGGGCGTGCCCATATGCTGGTTGGTGCCCCAGGCGCCATAGGCGAATTCCACCGTATGGGTCTTGCCCAGCACGATCATGCCGGCGCCGATCATGCGTTGCGCCAGGGTGGCGGTATAGATGGATACGCGGTTGCGCCAAACGGCAGTGCCGCCGGTGGTGACGCGGCCTTCCAGTTCGACCAGATCCTTCAGCGCAACGGGAATGCCATGCAGCGGACCCAGGCCATGGCCGGAGCGCATCGCCTTGTGCGCCGCTTCCGCCGCCAGCTTCGCATCATCTGCATAGAGCTGCACAAAGGCAGCCAGTTTCGGCTCGAGCGCCGCGATGCGCGACAGGCAGGAGTCCACCACATCGACCGGAGTGAAACGATGTGCCGCGATGCCCGCCGACAAGACATGCACCGGCAATCCGCAAAGCTCCGCGCTCATATTCTCCCCCGGTTCTTTCTGTTCTGTACGCCGTAACCGGAATGAAGATGCCATTCCGTACGCCGGGGTGCAATGCGCGCCACGGAACAACGATAACGGCGTTCGTTGCGCGATTTTATGCGGCGCATACGGTGACCGCGCGTTACATTGGTCCCGTCCGCAAGCCAGGAGCATCCATGCCAGAGGCTTTCATCAACCGCATCGCCACCGCCCTGCCGCCGCATGACGTGCATGACGCCTTCCTGGATTTCGGACGCCGGATGATGAAAGGCGATAATCGCAAGCTGGCCCTGTTCAACCGCATGGCGGAACGATCGGGCATTTCGCATCGCTGGTCCTTCTTCGATCCGGAAGGCGCGGGGGACTCGATGGATTTCTACCGTCCCGGCGCGTTTCCCGGCACGGCGGCGCGCATGAAACTGTTCGAGGATTTCGCGCCGCGCCTGGCCTTCGAGGCGGCGGAGAAGCTGCTGAAGGACGAGGACCGCAGCCGCATCACCCATCTGATCGTCACCTGCTGCACGGGTTTTTTCGCCCCGGGCATCGACCTGGACATTGTGCGCCGCTGCGGACTGAACCCCGGCGTGGAGCGCACCTTTGTCGGCTTTATGGGCTGCTATGCCGCGATCAATGCGCTGAAGCTGGCCCGGCACATCGTGCGCTCGGAAGAAAAGTCGCGCGTGATGGTGATGAATCTGGAACTGTGCACGCTTCATCTGCACGAAACCACCGATCTGGACGAGATATTGTCCTTCCTGCTGTTCGGCGATGGCTGCGCCGCCACGCTGGTGTCGGCGGAACCCGTCGGCGCCCGGATGGAATCCTTTCATGCCGCGCTGGTGCCCGATACCGCGGAACTGATCCGCTGGAACATCCGCGAACAGGGTTTCGACATGGTGCTGTCGGGCGGCGTGCCGGGCGCGATCCGCAAGGGACTGGCGGTGGCGCGCGACGGCATTCTGGATGGCGCTGCGGCGGATGCCGTCGATCTGTGGGCGGTGCATCCGGGCGGGCGCACCGTGCTTGACGCGGTGGAGACGGCCTTCGCGCTTCCCGGCGACGCCCTGTCGGCGTCGCGCGGCGTATTGAATGACTGCGGGAACATGTCGTCCGGAACGGTGATGTTCGTGCTGGACCGCATGCTGCGCGCCACAACGCCCGGCGCATCCGGCTGCGCCATGGCGTTCGGGCCGGGCCTGGTGGCCGAAACGATGCGCTTCCGCATGGCGGCCTGAATGGCGGCGCGGCTGCTGGAACCGGAGTTGCTGGATGAGTTGGCAGCGGACGATCCGCGCGCGGTGCGGTCGCGGCGCGATCTGGTGCGGGTCAATGCGGTCATGCGCCAGCAGGCCATCATGGCGGGACTGTTGCGCGGCTTCACGCCGCCGCGCGTGCTGGCGGATCTGGGTTCGGGCGATGGGCGCTTCCTGCTGGGCGTGGCGCGGCGGCTGGGATGGCGGGATGTGACGGCGCTGGTGGTGGACCGGCAGGATATCGTCAGCGGACAAACCCGGGCGGGATTCGCCGCGCTGGGCTGGCGCTGCGAAAGCGTGACCGGCGATGTGTTCGACGCAATGAAAAGGCTCGAGGTAGACATCGTCATCGCCAACCTGTTCCTGCATCACCTGGACAACATGGCGCTGACACGACTGCTGGCCCTGGTTGCGGCGAAGGCGCGGGGCTTTGCCGCTGCCGAGCCGCGCCGCTCGGGCACGGCGCTGCTGGCGAGCCGGCTGCTCTTTGCGCTGGGCTGCAATGATGTGACACGCCATGACGCGGTGGCCAGCGTGCGGGCCGGATTTGCCGGAGACGAGATTTCGCAGCTTTGGCCGCGCGACGGCTGGATGTTGAGAGAAGGCGTCGCCCTTCCCTTCACCCACATTTTCACGGCGCGGCGCGATGCGGTTTGACGCGTGCGTGATCGGCAGCGGCCCGGCGGGCGCGACGGCGGCCCTTGTGCTGGCGCGGGCGGGCTGGTCCGTGGCGCTGGTGGAGAAAGCCGTTTTCCCAAGACGCAAAGTGTGCGGCGAGTTCATCTCCGCCGCGACGCTGACGGTGCTGGAGGCCTGTGGCGTGGCGAAGGATTTCCTGGCGCTGGCGGGGCCGCCAGTGCGGCGCGTGGCGGCCTGGGCGGGCGAGACGATGGTGGAAGCGCCCCTGCCACGCGGCGTGGGATGGGGCCGCGCGCTGGGACGCGAGCATCTGGATACTCTGCTGCGCGATGCGGCGGTCGCGGCAGGCGCGCATCTGTGCCAGCCCGCCGAAGTGGCAGCGCTGGAGAAGATAGCGGATGGACACGCCGTCACGCTGCGGCGAGGCGATGAGACGGACATCATCACGGCGCACAGCGTGATCGCGGCCTGCGGTTCCTGGAACGCGAAGGGACCTTTCGCCATCGACACGCCGCCCGCGCCATCGGATCTGTTCGCCTTCAAGGCGCATCTGCGCGGTGTCGTATTGCCGGACGATCTGATGCCGCTGCTGGTCTTTCCCGGCGGCTATGGCGGCATGGTGCACAGCGATGGCGGACGGGTGAGCCTGTCCTGCTGCATCCGCCGCGATGTGCTGGCGCGGGCGCGCGCGCGCCATGGCGGCAAGGCGGCGGAGGCAGTGCTTGCCCATATCCGCGCCCATATCCGCGGCGCGCGCGTGGCGCTGGACGGCGCGGTGATGGAGGATGCGCC
>JAFIHO010000368.1 GCA_017849395.1 Hyphomicrobiales bacterium | reverse complement strand
CAAGCGGCGATTCTCCTCACGCGTGCAGGACAGACCGAAATTGGCCCCGCGCATCTCGTCCATCATATGCTGCTGGTCGCGAGCGATCTGATCCCATGCCGCTCCTTCCCGATGCTGGCGCACCAGTCCGGTGACGTCCTCTGCCCTATGAATGATCCACTGCACCTCACCGTCGGAATCCAGCAGGGGCGTGTTTACGGGGCTCCAGTAGCGCTCGACAAATATGCCGTCCGCTCCCCTTACGTCGTACCTTTGAACCCGCATGGTATCCGGCAGACGTAATTCCAGAACACGCCGCAGGGAGATGCGCAGGTTGCGCACGCCATCCGCCGCCGGATCGCCGGGATTGTCCGGAAACACGTCGAACAGGTGCATGCCGATGACCGCGTTCTTGTCGATCAGGGTGGCGCGCGCATAGGCGTCGTTAACGGCTGCGATCGCGAGATCGGGCGTGAGGATCAGATACAAGCCAGGCACCGCATCGAACAGGACGCGATAATCCATGATGAAAAGCCCCATTCTGTTGGCGCCTGCTCCAGGGGCGCGGGTAACTGATCGTTTCCAGTGTCAACAATTTAGAGTTGAGTGACGTAGGCATTACGTCAAAACGTCATGCAGCTCAACAGCCTATCGGCCGGACGTCCATTTGCTGCCCTGGATGTGAATCTTGGCCGTGATTGAATTGATCCTACTCAAGGTGACTCCCGACCGTCCTTCGTAAGTTTGTGTGGTGGGTTTTGTGAGGCACAACCATCTGCTTCGCCTCCAGCGACATAGCCGCGCACAGGCGAGGAATTCATCACCGCGAACTCGAGCGATATGCGCGGGAGCACACCAGCGATATTCAGAGGAGCCCCATGACATCGGCCAGCACAAACCACGTCTTTCACAAACTGGTCTGGATCGATCATCGCTCCGCCTGGGTCTATGCTTATAGCTGCGAAGGGCTGACCGAACTGGTGGTTCTGGAGGCGCCGGATGCGCCTGGCCATATTCATCATAAAGCGGGCGCGCCAGGGCCGGGTCATCTGGCGGTGGATCCGGATTTCCTGCGCCGGGCAGCAGAGGCCGTCGCAGATGCCCGCGCCATCCTGATCGTCGGGCCCGCCCAAGCCAAGAGTGAACTGGCTCAGTTCATGGCACGACACATGCCACAGGCCGGTGCGCGCATTATCGGCATCGAGCCGCTGGGCCGGGTGGGGCCGGAGGAGATTCACGGCTATGCCAAGCGCTTCTTCGCTCGCGCCGACCGCATGAGCCTGAACTAGGCATCGGCAGGCATATCGTGGCGATCGACGGCCATCCGGTTTGTCGTGGACATGCCCTTGTGCTGCACGCCGATGGCCGCCAAGCCGGACGGGTGACGTAGAGTGAATCTGCGCGCAGAAACGGCGCGGCGGCTGACCTCAGTGCGAGATCAGCACGCAGAAGTCGGGATCAAGCAGCAAATCCTGGGTGACGCCGCCGAACACCCATTCCCCGATACGGCTATGCCCGTAAGCGCCCGCAACAAGCAGGTCGCATTTGCGGTCGCGCAACGCCTGGCGCAGCGCATTTCTGTCCGGCCGCTCGCTGGACACCGCCAGCGCATCGGCGGGAACCCCGTGCCAGTCCAGACAAGTCACCACATCACCCAGCCGGGCACGGACCTTGGCGGCCTCCTCGGAAGAGGTGACCTCCAGCACCGTGACATGCTTCGCTTTGGTCAGCAGCGGCAGCGCATCGGCTGCGGCACGGCGCGCCTCGCGTGTTTCCTTCCAGCCTACGAACACATGATCCATAGGCAGCGCCGAGATGCCCCGGGGCACGATCAACACCGGCTTACCCGCACCCATCACAAGATCGCCAATATGTACCCGATGGGTATTGTCCAGCAGCGATCCGCCAATATCCCGGCCCGTGATGATGAGATCGGCGGCGCGCGCCTCCTCCGCGATGAAGTCGGCCAGAGACGCATAGGTGATGCTGGTGCGCCATTCCAGCGCGATGGCACGGCCGGTCAGCGCGGTACGAAACTGGGCTTCGGCAGTGGCAAGCTCCTTGGCGATCTCCGCGCGGTCCTGGGCCAGGATCTGGTTCGCAACCATCGTTCCTTCATACATGGGCGGGATCGGCTGACAGGCCGCGATGCCGATCACCTTGGCCTGAAACTGTTCCGCAAGATCGCCTGTGATCTTGAGCAGACCCTCATTGCCGCCATTCAGTTCCAGATGGACCATCAGGGTCTTGCAGGGCATGGCGATCTCCTTGACATTCGCGTCACTATGCCGGGGCCGCGGCGTGATGCGTTGATCCGGATCAACCCCCTCAGCGGGCTTCCGGGTCGTCCAGCAGGATGCGCGCGGCATCGCCATCGGGATCGTCATACTGGCCGCTGGACAGTGCCCAGAGCAAAACTGCCAGCGCGCACAGACCGAAAGCGAGCGCTGCGGCGATAATGAGCGCTATGCCGTTCATCGACCCGTTCCTATCGTCAGCCGCAATGCATTGAGGGTTACAAGCAACGAGGATCCTGCCATCGCGGCCGCCGCGATCAGGGGCGTCACCAGCCCCAGCGCCGCCAATGGGATGGCGGCAACATTGTAAAGTGCGGCGACGATGAAATTCTGCACCGCCAGGCGTCGCGCCTTGCGCGCTACGTCCAGCGCCTCCACCACTCCGTCCAGGCCCCCGCCGCGCAGCACGATGTCGGCGGCGAGCTGACTGACATCTGCGGCACTGCCTGGCGCGATGGCGACATGGGCCAGGGCCAGCGCCGCCGCATCATTGATGCCGTCGCCAACCATCAAGGTCTTGTGACCCGCCGCATTCAACTGCATCAGGCGCGCGGCCTTGGCCTGCGGTGTCACATCCGCTGACCAGACCGCAATGCCCGCGTCGCGCGCCAGTTCGGCGGCGGCGTCTTGGCGATCGCCAGTCAACATCTCGATGGCGATGCCGCGCGCCGCCATGGCCGCCAGGGTGGCGCGTGTCTCGGAACGAATCTGATCCTGAAACGCGAACCGGACAGGCGGCGCAGCACCGGAGCGAAACCACAATTCGCTGCCATGCCCGCCTGTTGCGCCCACGAACACCGCGCTGCCCAGCCGCTCCACCGCGTCATTGCGGCACTCAAGGCCCGCGCCCGCAACCTCTTGCACCTCACGCGCCGCCGGGCCATCTCCGGCGGCAACAGCCAGGGCGCGCGCCAGAGGATGATGGCTCGCACGCGCCAGGCGCGCGGCGCGCTCCAGAGTGCCGGGCGGAATATCGGCCTTGTTGGCCAGAACCGGCGCACCCAGCGTAAGTGTTCCGGTTTTGTCGAAGATCGCTGTGTCGGCCTCGGCGAGCCGCTCCAGCGCGTTGCCGGACTTCACGAATACACCGCGCCGGAACAGTCTTCCCGTTGCGGCGATTTGCACCGCTGGAACGGCGAGACCCAATGCACAAGGGCAGGTGATGATCAGCACCGCAATGGCATTGGTGATGGCCGTGGCGGCGGCCGCGCCGGAAAGCGTCCAGCCCAGCCATACCAGCGCCGAAAGAATTGTTACAAACGGCACATAGGCCCGCGCGGCGCGGTCAGCCAGCGAGACATAGAGGCTGCGTGTCTGTTGGCCGCTTTCCAGCAACCGTGCCAGGTCCGCGACCAGCGAATTTTCCACCCGTGCCGTTACGCGCAAGGTGACCGCAGGGCCGATGATCACGCTGCCCGCCTCCAGCCGGGCGCCCCGGCCCGCGCGATGGGGCAGACTTTCACCCGTGACCAGCGAGACGTCGATATCGCTGTCACCCTCCTCGATCACGCCATCGACCGGCACCCGCTCGCCACTGGCGACAAGCACATGGTCGCCTGGCGCAAGATCGCGGGCGGACACGGTTTCCAGGGCGCCATCCGGCCTGAACCGCCGCGCCAGCAGCGATTGCAGCGCCAGCAGGTGCCGCGCTGCGCCCTGCGCCCGGTCACGCAGTCGGAAATCCAGATAGCGACCGATCAGCAGCAGGAACGTCAGCATCGACGCCGCATCGAAATAGGTATGTGCCGCACCGCTGGCGGACTGGTAAACGGACAGGCCCAGGGACAGCAGCAAGGCGAGGCTGATCGGCACATCCATATTGGTGCGCCCCTTCGCCAGCACCGCCCAGGCCGAGCGGAAAAAAGGCTGTCCCGCATAAAGCGTGGCGGGGATCGCTACCGCGCCCGCAAGCCAGAAAAACAGTCGGCGCGTCACCGCCGTCATGTCGCTGCTGTACCAGATGGAGTCGGTGAGCCCCATGATGAACACAGTGGCGAAGCCGGACACAGCCAGGCAGCGCAGCAGCAGGCGTCCTTCACGCGCGCCCGCATCCAGCACCGCCTCGGCCTCGAAAGGTTGGGCATCATAGCCCAGATCGCGCACCCGGCGCAGGATGGCGTGCGGCGATACGCTGTCGCCACTCCAGCTCACGGTCAGCTTGCCCGAGGACAGGTTGAGCCGTGCATCGCCGACTCCAGCTATGCCCTTCACGCCGGCCTCGATCTTGGCCAGGCAGTTGGCGCAATGCGCACCCTTGACGGCAATCTCGAACTGACGGCCACCACCTTCGCGCGGCCGCAGATAGCGCGACAGATCGTCCGCCATGTCGGGCGAGGAGAGGATCAGCGCAACCATAGCCTGCGGCCTGCTTCAAAGGGGATTGGGCCACTTTCCGCTGTCACCATCACATCCCAAGCGCCTGTCCCGACGCCGGACACCTCGGTCTGATAGCGGCCCGCAGCGGTTTCGGTCAGACGGAGCCGGTGGTCACGATGCTCGTCCATCGGATGCCGTAGCTCCCCGCTCAGGATTTCGCCCGATTGCGGCGCGCCGGACGGGTCAGCGATGGCCACGGTGATGCGGACACGATCCCCAGCCAGCCTTTCGGCCGCGATCGTGGCATGCCAGCCCAGGCGACGTTGCGCGGCGCGCCGGGCAAGCGTGCGGTTGAACTCCACGCCTTGCAGATAGGGTTTCTGTTCATCCTCGCCACGGAAAGTGCGGACGGACTCGGTGATGAACCAAACATTGGCCGCCAGAATGATGGCGAAAAAGCCGATCACGCAGAACAGCACGTGGCGGCCCGTGAGAGGCTTTGTCATGGCGTTGCTCCGGAAACGAAAACGGCGCTTTCGGCACGGATTTCATGATGCAGCGGTTCGCGGACCACGAACTGGATCGGCAGCGCACCCTTTTCGAGATCGGCTTTCGACACGGTTATGAGCACCCGCAAGGTCCGCACCCGGTCGGCTGGAGCGGAGATTTTTACCGGCAGGCGCACGTCGCCCAGGCCAATGACCCTGACATTGCGCGGCGTCGTGCCGGTGATGTCGATATAGAAGTCCCGCGCCTTGTCCGAGCGGTTCATTAGCTTGAGCGTATAGCCGTTGCGCACCGCGCCATCGGCCAGAGTAACGAAATCGGGATTGCGGTCGCGGATGACATCCAGGTCCACGGTATGCCGGGTCAGCAGGCTGACCAGCATGACGGCTGCTGTCAGCGCCAGGACCGCACCGTACAGGATAGTGCGCGGGCGCAGGAAGCGGAAACGCGCTTTCTGGCCTTTCTGGCGCCGAACGATATTGGCGTCGGTGTCGAAGGCGATGAGCCCGCGCGGTTGGCTGATGCGGATCATCACATCATCGCAGGCGTCGACGCACAGCGCGCAGTTGATGCATTCCAGTTGTGCGCCATCGCGAATATCGATGCCCATGGGACAGGCAGCGACGCACTGGTTGCAATCGATGCAGGAACCGCGCCCGTCCCAGCTTTCTCCCTTGCGGTGCGGCCCGCGAGGCTCGCCCCGATCACGGCGATAGGTGATGGCCAGCGACTCCTTGTCGGCCATCGCCGCCTGAATACGCGGCCATGGACACATGTAGGTACAGACCTGCTCGCGCATCAGGCCGCCGAACGTATAGGTGGTGAAGGTCAGCCCAGCGATGGCGGCATAGTTGGAAATGCTGGCGCTGCCGGTAAGAAGCTGGTGCAGCAGAGTCGGCGCATCATTATAGTAGAATACCCAGGCACCGCCGGTCGCCACCGCGAACAACAGCCAGACGCTGTGCTTGGCGACACGCTTTGCGATCTTGCCTGCCGTCCAAGGTGCGGCGGCGAGGCGGATGCGGGCAGCGCGATCGCCTTCGATGCGCGTCTCCACCCAGATGAACAGGTCGGTCCAAACCGTCTGCGGACAGGAATAGCCGCACCACAGCCGCCCGAACAGGGAATTGACCAGGAACAGCGAGACCGCCGACAGGATCAGAAGGCCGGTGATGTAATAGACTTCCTGAGGCCAAATTTCGATGAAGAAGAAATAGAAACGCTCATGCGCGAAATCGACCAGAACCGCCTGGTTGGGCGCGCCCGGCCCCCGGTCCCATCTGATCCAGGGCACCAGATAATAGATACTGAGGGTCACCGCCATCATCGCCCATTTGATGTTGCGGTATAGCCCGTGCACTTCCTTCGGATAGATCGGAACACGCGATTTGTAGAGCTTTCGGCGCGCGGCGCTGTTGGTGGCCTGCACATCCGAGCGCGCGACGCCCTCGGCGGCCATCACGGGCAAGGATGTGCTGCCGTCCATCGCGCGCTCCGTCACTCTCCGCCGCCCAGGCTGTGGACATAGACCGCCAGCGCCTTGATGGTTTCCGGTGACAGCCGACCCGCCCAGGTCGGCATCACACCGCCATGACCATTCCAGATCTGGTCCTGAATCGCCTCGCGGCTGGAGCCATATTCCCATTCATTGTCGGTCAGGTTGGGGGCGCCCAATTTGCGGTCCCCTTTGCCCACGGGGCCATGGCAGCCGGCGCAATTGTCCGAGAACAGCTTGCCGGAACGGCGCAGCGCGCGCTCGTCCGCCGGACGGCCAGACAGATGGACCACATGCTCCACCAGATCGTCGATCTGCGCGGGCGTGAGAATTCCGTCGCGGCCGAAAGCAGGCATCTGGGACTGGCGGGTATGGGCATCGGTCGAACGCACCCCCACCGTGATGGTGTGCTGGATGTCAGCCAGGGTGCCGCCCCACAGCCACACATCGTCATTGAGGTTGGGGTATCCCCGCGCGCCCTGGCCGCCGGAACCATGACAGGGCGCACAATTGTCGCCGAATGCCGCGCGGCCTTCCGCCAGGGCGAATTGCTGCAATTCGGGATTGTTCTGAATCTGCTCCAGACTGGCGGCGGACAGGGCATGCTCGCGCGACGCACGCGCCGCCTTCAGGGCGTTAACATTGGCGACAACCTCATCGCGCTGGGAATGATTGAGCACACCGCGGGTATAGCCCGTGATGCCCGGCCAGGCGGGATAGACGATCCAGTAGCCGATGCTCCACACGATGCAGGCCATGAAAACACCCAGCCACCAGCGGGGCAGTGGCGTGTTCAGTTCCTTGATACCGTCCCATTCATGGCCAGTCGTCTCAGTACCGGAGATTTTGTCGATATCTTTGTCGCTCATCACGGCGTCTCGTCTTCCAGCGGGATACGGGCGGCCTTGCGGAAAGCAGCTTGGTTGCGGGGCCACCAGGCATAGGCGAAGGCGATCAGGAACATGACGCCGAACCACACCGCATCCCAACTCCGCACGAACAGCAGCACGTCTTCGTAAGCCCAGCGCATGTCTATCTCCGATTCTCGGGCGCGTCGGCGCGGTAGGATTTGAAATCCACCAAGGTACCCAGCATCTGCAGATAGGCGATCAGCGCATCCATCTCCGTCACCCGGGCGGGATTGCCGTCGAAGTCGCGCGCTACTGCCTTGGGGTAGCGCTTCTGCATGGCTTCCAGGCCTTCGCTGTTTGGATCGGCTTGGGCCAGGAGGTCTTCCCGCGCATGCGCAATCTGATCATCGGTGTAGGGCACACCCACCTTCCGGTTGGCGATCAGGAAGTTCTTCAGATCATGAGTATCAAGCGGCGTCTGCTCCAGGAACCTATAGGGCGGCATCACCGACTCCGGTACCACCGCGCGAGGATCGGACAGATGGGCACGCTGCCATTCGTCGGAATATTTTCCGCCTACCCGCGCCAGGTCGGGACCGGTGCGTTCCGAGCCCCACTGGAAAGGATGGTCGTACATGCTTTCAGCGGCAAGGCTGTAATGGCCATAGCGCTCGACCTCGTCGCGTAGCGAACGAACCATCTGGCTGTGGCACAGATAGCAGCCCTCTCGCACATAGATGTTACGACCCATCAGTTCCAGCGGCGTGTAGGGCCTCATGCCGCTGACCTTCTCTACCGTACCATTGACCCAGAACAGAGGCGCAATCTCGACCGCACCACCGATGGCAACAACGATCAGAATGCCGATCAACAACAGGATAGAATTGCGTTCGAGTTTTCCGTGATCCATCACACCGCCTCCGTGGCGAGACTTGGAGCGACGGCGGGCGCATCTTCACGCGCCGTCGCGGTCTTCCAGAGGTTGAAGGCCATGATCAGGCCGCCGGCGAGATAGAGCAGCCCGCCCAGCGCCCGGATGATGTAGTAGGGATGCATCGCCTGCACGACTTCGACGAAGGAGTATTCCAGGAAGCCGTAATCATTGTAGGCGCGCCACATCAGGCCCTGCATGATGCCTGCTACCCACATGGAGGTTATGTAGAGCACGATGCCGATGGTGGATATCCAGAAGTGCCATTCCACCAGCGCATTGGAATAGAGCTTCTTCTTGCCCCAGAGCCAGGGAACCAGGCAGTAGAGCGCACCGAAACTGACATAGCCGACCCAGCCCAGCGCGCCGGAATGGACGTGCCCGATGGTCCAGTTGGTGTAGTGCGACAGCGCGTTGACCGACTTGATCGACATCATCGGGCCCTCGAAGGTCGACATGCCGTAGAAGGCGACGTACACGACCAGTATGCGCAGAACCGGATCGGTCCTGAGCTTGTCCCATGCGCCTGACAGGGTCATCAGCCCGTTGATCATGCCGCCCCAGCTCGGCATCCACAGGATGATCGAGAAGGTCATGCCCAATGTCTGGGTCCATTCCGGCAGGGCAGTGAACAGCAGATGATGCGGCCCCGCCCAGATGTAAATGAAGATCAGACTCCAGAAATGGATGATCGACAGGCGGTAGGAATAGACCGGCCGCTCGGCGCGCTTGGGAATGAAATAGTACATGATCCCCAGGAAGCCCGCGGTTAGAAAGAAGCCGACCGCGTTGTGGCCGTACCACCATTGAGTCAGAGCATCCTGCACGCCGGAGAACAGGGAATAGCTTTTGGATTCCAGCAACGAGACCGGCATCGAGAGATTATTGACGATGTGCAGCAGAGCGATGGTCACGATAAAGGAGAGATAGAACCAGTTCGCCACATAGATATGCGGCTCCTTGCGCTTCCAGAGCGTACCCAGGAACACCAGCAGGTAGCTCACCCAGACGACCGTCAGCCAGATATCGGCATACCATTCCGGTTCCGCATACTCGCGGCTTTGGGTTACGCCGATCAGATAGCCAGTGCCCGCCAGCAGAATAAAGATGTTGTAACCCCAGAACACGAACCAGGCGAGCGAGCCACCCCACAGCCGTGCCTTGCAGGTGCGCTGCACGACATAAAAGGAGGTGGCGATCAGCACATTGCCGCCAAAGGCGAAGATCACCGCAGAGGTGTGCAGCGGCCGCAGGCGCCCGAAATTGGTCCAGGCCAAGTCGGGAAAATAGAAAAGGTTCGGGAAGGACAATTGCAGCGCGATGATGACGCCCACCAACATCCCGGCGATACCCCAGAACATGGAAGCAACCACACCTGCCCGCACGACACCATTCGCATAGGGTCCAAGTTCGTCCTGCGGCGTCCGTCCGGCATACATCCACAGATACCAGGCGCCGGTCGCGCCCATGCAGGCGGCGAAGGTCCAGGCCTGGATAACCATCAGGGGATCGGGCGAACGCGCTGCTTCGGCAATAGCGGCGATGAAGCCCGCCAGCAGAATAAGCGGCATAATGAGAAGGTCGGGACGGGTTTCGGTGCGCGCCTGCATGATTCCGGAATCGCTTGCGTTGCCTTCTTCTGATGTCACGGGCCGTCGCGATGAGATTTGCGGCAGATCAATCCGGGGCGCTTTGTCTCAGGGCCGCGCAGCCCATTGTCCCGCAATGACGCAGAGTGGGGCAAAGCCGGACGTAGCGGGATTGAGGAAAAGCCAGGCGCAGACCGCCAGCGCCAACGCGCCCCCCGCAACAAACGGCCATACGGAAATCTGCGTAGCGCAACAGTCGGGCGCCCGTGCACGAACCGCT
>JAFIHO010000367.1 GCA_017849395.1 Hyphomicrobiales bacterium | reverse complement strand
GGCGGGGGCGGCGGCGTCAGGAACCAGCGCAGCCCGACCAGCACGACATGTTCCTTCAGGCTACCGATATGCACGGGCGACAGATTCACGAAGGCGCTGGGGAGATTGGCGTCCATTTCCAGCGAGCGATAGCGATAGTCCATATACAGATCGACATCCGGCGTGACCGAATAGGCCAGGCCCGCGATTGCCTGCCACATGAAGCTGGTGCTGCCGCCACGGGCATAATCCAGATAGGTGGAGCCGGTGCCGCCGGGCAGCGCGCCGATATGGACACGGCCATTGCCTGCGCCCAAACCGCCGCCGAGCGACAGCGAGAAACGTTCGGTCAGCGGGATGTCATAGACCAGGTTGGCCAGGAAAGACTTGACGTCGGAGGAGCCGTTATAGGCGCCGTTGCCATAAGCCACATCATGAGACGTATAACCCGGCTCGAATTCCAGCCGCAGACCGTTCTCCCATTTGTAGCCGAACGCGCCGACGAAAATCGGGCCGCCATCCGACCGGATATTGGGAGCGTTGGCCGGCACCGTGGTGGACTGGGCCTTGAAGTCCTCCAGCGAGGAATAGCCACCGCCCAGTCCCAGATACCAGCCCGTGCCTGCGGACGCGGGCGCCGCAACAGCCATGGCGCACACAGACGCCAAGGCGAGCAAACGAAGTTTCATTTTGTACCCTCGCTGAAATAGCCGACGGGTAAGACCCCCGCCTTCTGATAACCAATACGCGCTTATAACGATGGCAACCCGAAATGTCTCCATCCCGGGCCCTGCTTTCCTGGGCCGCAGGCTAGGCTTTTCCTGGTTTTACTTCCCGGTTGTGACCGCATCGCAACAACCCCGGCGCGCAGTCTTGACCAAATGCAAGGACGTGATTCGCCATCTTTCCGGGCATCCCGGACGATTCGGCCTATTCTGTTACCCTCCACGGCAAGATCGACCATGGGTTCTCACCCTTCGCCGTCCGGAACAATGACTACCCGTCATTTTTCCCTGGCCCCTTCACAGCGCGCGGCCGCATGTTAAGCCTTGGCCATGACCGCTCCCACCGCGGAATCCCTGGCCTTCCTGGACCTGGAAAAGGTCGAGGAGAATATCTATCGCGGCCTCTCCCCGCCCGGCAGGATTCAAAGAGTCTTTGGCGGCCAGGTGCTGGGCCAGGCGCTGGTGGCGGCCACCCGCACGGTCGGCCCGGAGCGCCCCTGTCACTCCTTCCATGCCTATTTCCTGCGGGCGGGCGATCCCCAGGTGCCGATCCTCTATGAAGTGGACCGCAGCCGGGACGGGGGCAGCTTCACCGCCCGCCGCGTGGTCGCCATCCAGCATGGCCAGCAGATTTTCATCATGGCGGCCTCTTTCCAGATCCTCGAAACCGGCTTCGATCATCAATCCGCCATGCCGGACGTGCCGCCGCCCGAAGCGCTGGAAGATGGACAGGCCGTGCTGCTGCGCGAACCCGATCTTCCCGAAATCGTGCGCGAATGGATTTTGCGGCCACGACCCTTCGAGGCGCGGCCCGTCATTGCCCGGCGTCTCGCCGACCGTCCCCCGCGCGCGCCGCAGGACAGTATCTGGATTCGGATGCGCGGCCCCTTGCCCGACAATGCCAGCCTGCATCGCGCCCTTCTCGCCTATGCGTCCGACATGTCGCTGCTCGACACCTCGCTGCTGCCGCACGGCAAGAGCATCTTCTCGGATGTACAGGTCGCCAGCCTGGATCACGCGATGTGGTTTCACCGCCCGTTCCGCGCCGATGAATGGCTGCTATATGTGCAGGACAGTCCCAGCGCGTCGGGCGCGCGCGGCTTCAATCGCGGCGCGATCTACACGCGCGAAGGCGTGCTGATCGCATCCGTCGCACAGGAAGGGCTGATAAGGCCCCGTCCCGCGAATTGATCTAAGGCGAAGGGCAGGCGGCAGGCGCAGGGATCTGCGCCACGCGGCGGGGCTTGCTGTAGAATTTGTTGCTCATCTGGATCGAGCCCGCGATCATCTTGGAGGTCGGCGACGCATAGGTGTAGCGCGCTTCGGCATAGATGATGCTGCCATTCTGGGTCATCAGCGGCTGGTCGAATGTGACCGTGCTGCCGACCGAAAGGCCGGACGGCGCGGTGCCCTGGTAGCAGACCCAGGCCACGCGTCCGGACAATTTGTTGCCGTTCGCCGCGCCGCTGCCGTTATCGACGATGCTGGCGATGGCGATGTCTGGCTTGGTGGTCTTGCCCTTGGCCGGATCGTAATAGGGATAAAGAATGGTGTTTCCCGCATTGAACACATTCTGCAGGTCGTTCTGCGACGTGACGCTGCTCTGCGCCACAAGATCGGCCACGGTGGCGGCGATGCTGGTCACCTGGGCGCGGCAGGACAGGGCCGCGGAGGTTTCCACCACCCCGAAGAACAGGGTGATCATCACCGGCAGCAGCATGGCGAACTCCACCGCCGCCAAACCCCTTTTGGCGCGATGAAACACACGCATGGAACGGATCAGACGCATCAGCAACCGCCATTGTTGGTGGTATAGGGTTCGCTGCGGAACGCCGTCGCCGCCGCCAGCAGATGGCCATGATCCGCCATGTCCACCAGGAACCAGTCCAGACCCGGCGCCTGGATCGGCCATTTGTAGAACACCCGCACCAGCACCACGTCGCAGCTATTGCCGGGCTGGAAATTGTTCATCGGCGGCAGATTGCCCGCCGCGTCCAGCGGCGAGGCGTTCATGTTGCCGCCGAAGGCCTGGTAGTTCTGCACGTCATACTGGATGAGGCTGCTGGTCGTGCCGTTGCTGGTGCCGGTGCAGGCCATCAGCGCCGACACGCGGCTGCAGATGCTGTTGAAGAAATCCTGTCCGGTCATCGGCACACAGGCGCCGTTGTTGAGCGAGAAGCATTTGTCCTGGCCGGTGCGGATCAGCCGCCCCGTATCCATCACCGCGTTCTGCAGCGTCTGCTGCGCGAAGAAGATGATGCCGGCCTGGAACACGCCTAGCAGCAGGGTGAAGAACACCGGCGCGACCATGGCGAATTGCAGCGCGGCGGAACCGCTGGTCCGCCGCCGGCGCATCCGGCGCAACAGTTTCTTCAGGGGCGCGGCTTTTTTCACGATCGAAATCCGGTTCCTGTCACATGCGCTGTTTTACGGAACATGCCGGTGCGCGCGAAGACATAACCATGTCTGTGTTCAATGCGCGGTTAAGTTGGACGTGCGGAAAATATCTCGAATTTTATGCGATGTTGAATTCAATTGGGGCCTGTCATTCCCGAACGATTTCGCTTACCGGCGCATAACCAATTTGCGCGATAACAGCGGTAATTCTCCCTATGCAGCCGCATGATGCGGCATCGAAGTCTTGGGATCGGACCGTCATGACGGACAACAGGCTGAAGTTCCTCGGTTCCCGGCTGCGCGCCTTCATAGGATCGCGCAAGGGCAATGTCGCGATGATGTTCGGCGTCGCGCTGGTTCCGGTGATGGTCGCCGCCGGCGCGGGCCTCGACATGGCGCGCGCCATGATGGCGCGCACCGCAATGAGCCAGGCGCTCGACGCCGCCGCGCTCGCCGTGGGTTCCACGCCCAACGTGACCCAGGCCGAGGCGCAGGCCATCGC
>JAFIHO010000366.1 GCA_017849395.1 Hyphomicrobiales bacterium | reverse complement strand
CGTGCAGCGCCTTTTCCGAAAGGATCGCTGTCAGCGGCTGACCCGGCATCGCGTCCGGCTTGTACCCGATAAACTGCTCGATATTAGCGCTGACCCGCCGCACCAGCCAGTCGGCGCCTGCCGTCAGCAGGAAGCCAAAGGGCTGGATGTTGCCCAGCACATGAATCGGCTCGCGCTCGCAATTGCCGAGATCGACCTTGAAGGCGCCGGACTGGCTCATGGCCGGAATAGACAGGCGCTCTTGGAGCAATGCAAATGGATCAGGCGAACTGCACGTAAACGTACAGTCGCGTTGTATTGGCGGGACAAAGGGAGACAGACTTTCGTGAAATTCGGAAGATAACCGCCGAGCCCGTTCCTGGTTCCATGCCGCCACGATTTTTCCATGTCGAATGCATCCAAAAGCAAAAGGCCCGCTGCCTTTTGGACAGCGGGCCTCTCGCGTATCGCTAATGTTCGGCTCAGTCGCCGGTGGCTTCGAAATTGTGCAGGATCGGGGGGCGCGGGTTGAACGGTACGCGGGTGGACCACGGCGCAGCCGGGTCGTTGCCCGCGCGGTGCCAGCGGCCCTGGGCGGCGGTCATCACGTCACCCGGATCGACGGTGAAATACTTCTCACCTTCGATCTTGATGCCGATCTTGCCTTCCATGATGAACCAGAACTCGGTCCAGCCGACATGGAAATGGCCCTTGTTGGTATCCGGCGGAACCGGCGCGCCCTTGCCGCGCAGGATATTGGAAGTGAAGTGGTCGTCCCACACGAACTTGCCGCCATAGGGCTTATCCGTGCCGTTGAACTCCTTCATATAGTCCACATAGATCGGATTTGAGTCCTTCTCCTTGGCCGGGCCGGTCAGGTTGGTGACCTTGACATAGGTCATGCCCTTGACGGGATCGGGCGTCTCGCTGACCGGATAAAGCGGGACCGAGCCGACCTGGCGCACTTCAAAGCGCAGGGCCGGGGTGGTGCCGACATTTTCCAGCGTGAAGAGATGGCGGAAGGGCACGTTGACCATAAAGCCCTTGGTCGCCACGAAAGGTTCATAACCGTCAATCGAAACCTTGATCGAACCGTCCCAGACGATGAAGACCAGACGGTCGTCCGGATACATCTTCTGCTTGGTCTTCTTGCCGGCGCCCATGGAAATGTAATCTGCTTCCTGGTCCTTGTTCCGGACGATGGGCTGCACTCAGTCGCTCTGGCCCTTATGCGATGCCAGAATTTCCGAAAGCCTCCAGGCCGGCTTGTTAGGCGCCACATAGGGCGTGGGCTTGGTCGGCTTGGGCGACCAGAAAACCGTGCCCTTGGCGAAATTTGTGGTCGGCATATCTTCCTTGCCCAGGAACTGGGCGGAAGCAGCGCTCGCCGTCAGCAGCGCTGCCGCCGCCGCGGCGGCATAAAACTTGGCCTTCATCGCATTTCTCCCTTGGTGTGCGTTGTCTGACTATTAGTCGGCGGGGGAACCGATGACAAGGCAGCCCGTCCGCAATGGGGGACGCAGGTATCGCAATGCGAAACCCTGGACAAGGGTTTATCGCGCGGTGACTCTGGCTTTGCGCGCCCGCCCCCGCGATTTGCGTGCTGGCGCAAATCCTCCCGCAGTGCAACATCTTCGCGCGCCCGCGATACTTACAATTTTGTTATCAGGAGAAGTCAGTCCGTCGCCTCGAAATTGTGCAGGATCGGCGGGCGCGGATTGATCGGGATGCGGGTGGACATGGGCGCGTTCGGACTGTTCAGCGCGCGATGCCAGCGACCCTTCACCGCCGTCACGATGTCGCCTTCGCCGGCTTCGAAATAAGGCACGCCTTCGATCTTGTAACCGAGCTTGCCTTCCATGATGTACCAGAACTCGGTGTTGTTGACGTGGAAATGGCCCTTCTCGCTATCGGGCGGCACGAGCACGCCCTTGCCGCGAATGACATTGGCGGTGAAATGGTCGTCGCGCACAAAAGGGCCGCCATGCGGCTTGTCGCTCACCGCGATATCTTTCCAGAAATCCAGATAGCGCGGATTGGTGTCCCGGTCCTTCGAGGGGCCGGGCGTACCGGTGACTTTCACATAAACCTTGCCCGGCGCCGCAACGGGCGTTTCCGATATGGGATAGAGCGGCGGCGCGCCCGCCTGGCGGATCTCGAAACGCAGCGACGGCGTCTCGCTCACCGTCTCCAGCGTGTAGAGATGCCGCGCCGGAATATTGACCATGAAGCCTCGCGTCGCGGTGAAGGGCGCATCGCTATCCACACTCACCTTGATCGCGCCATTCTGCACGATGAACACCAGCCTGTCGTCGGCATAGAGTTGCGGCCCTGTCTTGCGGCCCGGCCCCAGCGAAATGTAATCGGCTTCCTGCTCGGGATTGCGCACGATGGGCTGCACCCAGTCGTTCTGTCCGCGATGGGCGGCCAGGATGTCGGCCAGTTTCCAGTGGGGCCTGTTCGGCGCGCGATAGGGCGTTGGCGTCGCGGGCCTAGGCGACCAAAGCAGCCCCGGCATGCGGTCCGCCTGCGCCAGGGCCGCGCCCGGCATCAACAAGGCGAGCAGGGCGGCGCACGGAATGATCTTCATGACGTTCTCCCGATTATATGGCGAACCGTCACGCGGCCCGTCTGATCCCAGTCTGTGCAGCGTGCGCCGCACTGGCAAGCTTCGGCGGGGCCGGTGGCGGCTTGCCGCGCGCATTTTTTTGCCGCCCTTGCCGTCATGGTTGCATCCGGTGCGTCATCCATGGGATGCCACCGGGGCTCGTCCTGATTCCTTCATGTCTTCGCCATCCTCCATTTCCGAAAAAGAATTCACCCTGCTGATGGCGCTGCTGATGTCGGTGGTCGCCATTTCCATCGACGCGCTTCTGCCGACGCTGGGCATGATCGGCGCGGAGATGGGCGTGGCGGATATCAACCGCACCCAGCTTCTGATCAGTTCCATCTTCGCGGGCATGGCGGCGGGGCAGTTACTGGCGGGGCCGGCGTCCGATGCGCTGGGCCGCAAGCCGGTGCTGTTCGCGGGGCTGGCGCTTTATCTGGCGGGCAGCCTCGCCTGCTGGATGGCGCGCGATTTCGACCTGATCCTGATCGGCCGCTGCATCCAGGGACTTGGCGTGGCCTGCCCCTATGTCACGGCCGTGTCGGTCGTGCGCGATAAATACGCCGGGCGCGAGATGGCGCGCGTCATGTCGCTGATCATGATGATCTTCATCCTGGTGCCTGCCATCGCGCCCAGCCTGGGCCTGGGTATCGTGCATCTGGCTAGCTGGCGCGCCATCTTCCTGTTCTACATCTTCTATGCCGCGGCGGTGGGCGGCTGGATCGCGCTGCGGCTGGAGGAGACGTTGCCGCCCGCGCATCGTATTCCGCTCACGCCGCGCGCCTTCGATCATGGGCTGCGCATCGTGACCGGCAATCGCACCACCACCACCTATATGGTGGCGATGGGGCTGACCTTTGGCGGCTTGATCGGCTATCTCGGCGCGTCGCGGCAGATATTTCAGGATCAGTTCGGGGCAGGTGAAAGTTTTGCGCTCTATTTCGGCGGGCTGGCGCTGCTGCTGGGCGTGGCGTCGATGCTGAACTCGCATTTCGTGGTTCGCTGGGGCATGCGCGCCATCTGCAGCGGCGCGGCAGCGGCGATGGTGGCGGCCTCGGCGCTGTTCCTGGCGGTCGATGCGACACTCCCGGTGACGTTGCCCATGTTCGTCGCCTATGCGGGCGTGTTGTTCTTCGCCTTCGGGCTCATGTTCGGCAATCTCAACGCCATAGCCATGGAGCCAATGGGCGAGGTGGCGGGCATGGCCTCCGCCATCATCGGCGCATCATCTTCCATCATCTCGTTGCTTCTGGGAACGCTGATCGGCCAGCTATATGACAATACGTTGCGGCCCATCGCATTGGGCTTCCTGCTGCTGGGACTGGTATCCTGGCTCCTGATGCGCAGCGAACGCAACTGGCACGTGCGGCAGTTGGGTTAAGCAGAAAAGGACGGCTGCACCCGCGCGTTCCGCGGTTCCGCCGGTTCCAAGTGGCTCCCGAATGCCTTCCGTTGCTGCCCATCGACGCAGGAAATGGGGCACCTCAGGACAAACACGCGCCGGTTACCATCTATATGATCGCGCAGCATGTCCGATCTCACGGATGAGGGGAAAATAGCGTGACAGGGAAACATACGATGCGGGCGGTGCATGTCGCCCAGGCCGGCGGTCCGCTGGAACTGGTTGAGAAGCCTTTGCCTGTGCCCGGTCCGAACGAGGTGCGTATCGCGGTTGAGGCCTGCGGCCTTTGCCACAGCGATACCGTGGCGAAGGAAGGTTATCTGCCCGGCATTCCCTATCCCATCATTCCCGGTCATGAAGTCGTCGGCATCATCGACCAGTTGGGCGATGGCGTGACAGGCTGGAGCATCGGCCAGCGCGTGGGCGTGGGCTGGTATGGCGGCTATTGCTCGCGCTGCGAGCCGTGTCGACGCGGGCAGTTCAAACGCTGCCGCAATCGCGCCCTGACCGGCGTTACCCGCGATGGCGGCTATGCGGAGGCTATGACGGCGCGGGCCGAAGGGCTGGTCGCAATCCCCGATGCCTTGTCCGCCGCCGATGCGGCGCCGCTATTGTGCGCTGGCGTCTCCACCTTCAATGCGCTGGCCCGCAGCAAGATCCGTCCCGGCCGGACGGTCGCGATACAGGGCGTGGGCGGCCTCGGCCATCTCGCCATCCAGTTCGCCGCGCGCATGGGCTATCGCGTGGTCGCGATAGACAAGGGACAGGAGCGCGCGCCGCTCGCCCTTTCGCTCGGCGCGCATCAGTATATTGATGCCTCGGCCGAGGACGCGGTGGCCGCGCTGCAGAAGCGCGGCGGCGCTGCCGCGATCTTCGCCCTGCACGATCACGCGCCGTCCATCAGCGCCATTGTTGCGGGCCTGGCGCAGGATGGCGTGATGATGGTCCTGGGCGTGCCGGAACAGCCTGTCTTCGTCCATGCCCGCGCCTTGCTGGAAGACGGCATCGTTATGGCCGGCAGCGCCGGGGGCACATCCATCGAGACGGAAGAAACCATCGATTTCTGCTCGCTGTGGAATGTGCGCCCCATGATCGAGCAGGTGGCCCTTGCCGACATCCCAACCGCCTTCGCCCGGATGAAAAAGGGCGAAGCGCGTTTTCGCTTCGTTATGACCAACAAGCGATAGTTTCGATTTCCCGGGAAGCCTGGAGCGGGTGAAGGGAATCGAACCCTCGTATGCAGCTTGGGAAGCTGCCGTTCTACCATTGAACTACACCCGCAGGCGGGCGCTTATAGCATGGCCGAGTGTTTCCGACAGGCCCGTGTTTGCGTTTATTGCGACGCAGTCCTGCCTGTCACATCTGCGTACCACCTGTTCGCTGTTGCCCTCTTGCGCGCCTGTCCTTAAATAGCCCCCGGAACATCGGGAGGTTGTCGTCATGCGCAAGGTCCTGATCGCTTTGGTCTGTATGTTTCTGGCGGCGTGCGGTTCGCGCGACACGCGGCCTGACAGCGAGAAGTTCGCGGATTTCCGCACCAAGGTCGCAGATATCGATAAGCGGGTGACCGCCGCATCCACCGCCTATACAGCGGCCAGTAACGCCGCCCTTGACCGTGGCGACCATGCCGCGCTGGACAAGGCCGCTGTCGCGCTGCAATCGGCGCTGTCTGCCATCCGGCCCGATGCGAAAGCGCTCAAGGCGCCCGAATTTACCAGTGCCGCGGCGCGGGAGAATGCCGACCAGGTGCGCTTGGCGGTGCTTGCCGGGCTTGAGGCCAACCGCGATGCGGCGGTCGCCATCGGTCGCATCGCCGACATCAAGAATCCGACAGACACCGAACTCGCCGCAATCCAGGAAGCCAAGAACCGCGTGTCCAAGGCTTCGCTTGCGCAGAACAATGCCATGTTCTCCCTCGTCGCCGATTTCGGCGGAGCACCGGGCCCCGCGCGCTAGGCCGTCTCGCGCAAAGCAAAACGGCGGCCCGTTGCCGGGCCGCCGTTTGCATTTCAGCCTGTGGCGCGATCAGTCGCCGCCCAGGCCCGGCTGCATCCAGTGCAGATTGTCCGGGCGCGGGATATAGGCGAGGCGCGTCGAAGGCCCATCGCCATAGGGCGTGGCGCGGTGGTAGCGGCCGGTCGGCGCGCCCACCAAGTCGCCCTCATTCACGGTGATCAGCTTCTCGCCTTCCACCAGGAATTGCTGGGTGCCTTCAATGATCAGCCAGATTTCCGGGAAGTTGGCATGGAAGTGTCCCCACTGCGTATCGGGCGGGGTGGGAATGCCCTTCTGCGAGCGCAGGATCGTCACATAGGTGTGATCGTCACGGATCCACACGCCGCGCTTCCCGCCGCCTTGCACGATCTCCTTCTCGAAATCGACATAGGGGTTGTTGATCTTGTCGTAGTCACCATGCCCGGTATAGGTGGCCTTGATGTATTCCTTGCCCTTCACCGGATCGGGCGTCTCGGTCAGCGGATATTCCGGCGCTTCGCCCGCAGGCAGCATCTGGAAGAACACCACCGGCTCATTGCCGACCGTTTCCATGCTGTAGGTCAGGCGCTTGGGCACCTGGATCAGGAAATGCTTGGAGGCGATGAACGGCTCCTGGCCTTCGATGGTGACCTTCATCTGGCCCTGCTGCACCACCCAGAACACCCGGTCATCGGCATAGCATTTGGTCTTGGACTTCTCGCCCGGCGCCATCGACACCCACGCGCCGTCGAAATCGCGGCTCAGAAACACGGGATGACGCCAGCTCTCCTTGCCTTTGTGCGCGGCCAGGATGTCGGCATAGCGATAGACCAGCTTGTTCGGCGCAACGAAGGGCGCAAGTTTGGCGGGGCGCTGCGCCCAGGCCGTGATCGGCTTCGGCGGTGGACGAGTTGCGCGCAGCAGGGTTTCCTGTGTGGGCGCGCCGCCCGGGGCGCCATCCTGGGCGATGGCGGCGACCGACCCCGCCAGCACACCCAGCACCGCGATCAGCGGCAGTTTCTTGGAACGCATTAATCCCTCTCCTTAAGTGTTGTTGGAATTTTTTTATCCGGGCGATGCACCCTGGATCGCGACCGGCAGCATATAGACCGATTGCGCCGCCGTCACGAATAGTTGGTTGCGCTTGGGGCCGGCAAAACACAGGTTCGACGCTGTTTCGGGCAGGCGGATGCGGCCCAGCAGCTTGCCCGCCGGGCTCCAGACGGTGACGCCGGAATAGCCCAGCGGCGCATTGGAGCTGGCCCAGATATTGCCCGCGCGATCCGCGCGCATTCCGTCGGGATGGCAATAAATCCCGTCGATCATGCAGTCGGTGAACAGACGTTTATTGCTCACCGTCTTGCCGTTCACATCGAAAGCATAAATCTGAGTGCTGATAACATAGAGAGTCTTGAAGTCGGGCGAGAAGCAGATGCCGTTCGGTCCTGGGATCAGGCTGTTGGGAATGACCAGGCCGACCTTGCCGCTGGGGTCCCAGCGATAGACTTGCGGCGAATATTCCCGCTTCATGCTGCCCACCAGTCCTGCGCCTGACATACCCAGCCTCGGATCATAGAGCCCATCGGAGTTGCCCGGATTGCCTGGCGCGTCTGGAT
>JAFIHO010000365.1 GCA_017849395.1 Hyphomicrobiales bacterium | reverse complement strand
TTCGGATGATTCGATATTGTGGAAGGAAAGTTCGAGCGGGATATCCATTCTGCCGTCCCTGTGTTGCTATTCTCAAACGAAGGACAGCGTAGCGCGTTTCCCATCTATTCCGCAGCGGCTTTTTTACCCAGCCAGACATCCAGGTCGTTCAGCGCCCGGCGCGCCATGACCTGTTTGCGGTCCTTGCCTTTAATCTTCTTTCCCGGCGGCAGGTCGGGGAACAGGCCGAAATTTACATTCATGGGTTGAAAGGTCCGCGCGTCCGCGCCACCTGTGATATGGTTCAGCAGGGCGCCGAATGCCGTGGTGGGCGGCGGCGGCGCCATGTCCGCCTGCAACATTTCCGCTGACGCGAAACGGCCTGCCAGAAGTCCCATAGCGGCGCTTTCAACATAACCTTCAACCCCTGTCATCTGGCCCGCGAACCGCAGATGCGGCTGCGTCCTGAGACGCAACTGCGCATCCAGCAGGCGCGGCGAATTGATGAAGGTGTTGCGATGCAACCCGCCCAGCCGCGCGAATTGCGCGTTCTCCAGACCCGGAATGGTGCGGAAGATGCGGGTCTGCTCTCCATGCTTCAGCTTGGTCTGGAATCCGACCATATTCCACAGCGTGCCCAGCGCATTGTCCTGGCGCAATTGCACCACCGCATAGGGGCGCGTTTCGCTGCGCGGATCGGCCAGACCCACCGGCTTCATCGGGCCGAAGCGCAGTGTTTCCTCGCCCCGCGACGCCATCACCTCGATCGGCAGGCAGGCCTCGAAATAGGGCGTGGATTTTTCCCATTCCTTGAAATCGGTCTTGTCGCCCGCCAGCAGTGCGGCAACGAAGGCTTTGTACTGCGCTTCGTCCATCGGCAGGTTGATGTAATCAGCATCGCCGCCGCCCGGTCCTTTCTTGTCGTAGCGCGACTGGAACCAGGCGATGGAGAAGTCGATGGACTCCCGGTGCACGATGGGCGCGATGGCATCGAAGAAGGCCAGGTGATCCTGGCCCGCCGCCGCCGCGATGGAGGCCGCCAGCGGCGGAGAGGTGAGGGGGCCGGTCGCCACCACCACCGGGCCCCAGGAAGCGGGCGGCAGTTCGGTAATCTCCTCCCGCGCGATGGTGATTCGGGGATGGTTTTCCAGCGCCTGGGTAACGGCGGCGGAAAAGCCGTCGCGGTCCACCGCCAGCGCACCGCCCGCGGGCAGCTTGTGCGCGTCGGCGGTGCGCATGATCAGCGACCCGGTACGGCGCATCTCCTCATGCAGCAGGCCGACCGCGTTGTTCTCCCAGTCGTCCGAGCGGAAGGAGTTGGAACAGACCAGTTCCGCCAGCCCGTCCGTCTGGTGCGCATCGGTGGGCCGCACCGGGCGCATTTCATGCAGGGTGACGGAAACACCCGCCTCCGCCGCCTGCCAGGCGGCCTCCGACCCTGCCAGGCCGCCGCCAATCACATGGATGCTTTTCATGGCCTGCCTGTAGCAGATGCGTTCGCCGGACGGACCATGACTAAATTCCCAATATTATACTTGACGTACCCAAATGGCGGTATTACATCGATTCCGTAAGGGAGAAACCCGCCATGTCGGTTCTTGACCAGAAACATTTCCATAGCGAGCCAGCGGCCTACCGCTTCGTGGAGGCCCATGTCTGGCCGGATGGCCGCGTTTGCCCCCATTGCGGCGTACTGGGCGAAAGCGGCCCGCTCAAAGGCAAGTCCACCCGGATCGGCGTCTACAAGTGCTACGCCTGTCGCAAGCCCTTCACCGTCAAGGTGGGGACCATTTTCGAGGGCAGCCATATCCCGATGCACAAGTGGCTACAGGCTATTTTCCTGCTGTCCAGTAGCAAGAAAGGCATGAGCAGCAACCAGCTTCACCGGACCCTGGAAATCACCCTCAAGAGTGCGTGGTTCCTGTCCCATCGCATCCGCGAGGCCATGCGAGACGGCAAGCTGGGCCCTCTGGGCGGCGAAGGCAAGGTTGTCGAGGCCGATGAAACCTATTTCGGCAAGGCTGGCGCTCCAAAGGCCGTACGTGATAACGGCAAGCCCTACAAGAGCCGGAAATTCAGCCAGCGCAAGCGGCCCATCGTCGCCCTGGTCGAACGTGGCGGCACCGTCCGGTCCTTCCATGTGGAACGCGCCGACAAGATCACCGTGGCAGGCATTGTGACCAAGAATATCGCCCGTGAAACCGCTCTCCATACCGACGAGAGCGCGCTCTATCTTGGCGCGGACGCGCATTTTGCCAGCCACTCCAGAGTGCACCACGGGAAGGGTGAGTATGCGCGCGGCACCGTCAACACCAATTCGGTGGAGGGCTTTTTTTCCATCTTCAAGCGGGGCATGAAGGGCATCTATCAGCACTGCGGGGAGAAGCATCTTCACCGCTATCTCTGCGAATACGATTTCCGCTATAACAACCGTGTCGCGTTGGGCGTCAACGATGAGACCCGTGCCGTAAAGGCGATCAAGGGTGCCGTTGGAAAGCGCCTGACCTATCGAACAGTTGGTGGCCAGAATGCCCGCAAAGAAGCCCAAGGCTGAGAAGCCCAAGAATTACGCGAAGCTAAGTCAGAAACAGAAATTCATTGCTGCTGCCAAGGCGGCAGAGGCCGATGAAAGCGGCGAAACATTCACTGCTGCTATCCACCGCGTTGTGAAGAAAAAACCGAAATCAGCTTAACCCTTGATGAAATTGATACAATTTCCAAAGATGTTCCAACCGTGCGCGATGGATTTCTTCCGTGGTCCCATGCGGGACTTTGAACCCGCTATCAACAAGGTCACGCGCATCCGCGAGCGCGGCTTTCCATTCTGATTTAGTTTTTGGGACAACTTCCAACTTGTCGTGCTCGCCCCATCTAGCGAGCATGCTTGGTTCAATTCGCTGAATGTAGTGCATTTCACTTCGCAGCAAATCTAGAACCGGCATCGGTTGAAATATTCCATCTTCATGTTCTCGCCGTAGGTGCCACGCGAGCATGTCCGCTGCCTGTAGAGGCAGAAAATCCTTGTCATCTTCGTAGCCGGGTTCAGCCTTAATGATCCGCTTCTGAAAGTCTGGCAGATTTTCGCTCATGTACTCAAAGAAATGGCTCATGTCGGTGCTAACGCCATCTTGGCGATCAAATATGAACTCGACTTTTAGGTCAGGCAGTTCGGTGCTGGCCAAAAATTGACTCACCATGCTTACAATTCCAAAGGTGCAGAGAAAGTGCGGCCTTCCCAAACCGTAGGGAGCGTGCGGCTTATAGAGTTTGTCGAAGGCAACGCGGCTAACCGAGAACTCAAAAGAGGCTGGGGTGAAGCGCCGTATCACAGTCGCAAGTGGTGTGAACTTCTCATTTTTTTCGCCACCACGCCACTGGCGCGACTCT
>JAFIHO010000038.1 GCA_017849395.1 Hyphomicrobiales bacterium | reverse complement strand
GATCGCAGCCGCCTGGTTCTCGCCCCTGCTGGGGGCGCTGCTTTACTATCTTTTCGGCATCAACCGGGTGACGCGGCGCGCCCTGAAGCTGCGCCGCCGCCGCAAGGCCCAGGATGGTCACGCAGGGGCTCCCCCGCCCGCCGCCGCCGCGCCGCCCCATATCGCGCTGCTGGCGCAGATGGGCGAGCGGGTGACCGGCAATGCCCTGGCCGCCGGCAATGCCATCACGCTGATGGAAGGCGGCGATGCTGCCTATCCGCAGATGCTCGACGCCATCGCCGGGGCCAAGCACAGTGTCGCGCTGGCCTCCTACATCTTCCGCAACGACAAGGCGGGCCGGCTTTTCGCCGACGCGCTGATCGATGCCCACAAGCGCGGCGTGCAGGTGCGGGTGCTGCTGGACGGTGTCGGCATCGGCTATTTCTTTCCCAGCATCCTGTACCGGATGCGCGTGGGAGGCGTGCAGGCGGAACGCTTCCTGCATTCCTGGCTGCCCTGGCGGATGCCATTCCTCAACATGCGCAATCACCGCAAGCTGCTTGTGGTGGACGGTCGCATCGGCTTTGTCGGCGGCATGAATGTCGGGGCGGAGAATTATCGCCGCACAAAAGTGCGGCGGCGGGTGCATGACATCCATTTCCGCGTTGAAGGGCCGGTCGTGCATCATATGATGGAAGCCTTTGCGCGCGACTGGTGGTTCACCTGCGAGGAAACGCTGGACGGGGCGCGCTGGTGGCCGGAATTGAAAGCCGAAGGGCCGGTCTATGCGCGGGGCGTCCGCTCCGGTCCCGATGACGATATCTACCGCGCCGAACTGATGCTGGGCGCTGCGCTGAGCGTCGCCAGGCGCCGGGTGCGCATCGTGACGCCCTATTTCCTGCCCGACCAGCGGCTGCAATTCGCCATCGTCCAGGCGGGCCTGCGCGGGGTCGATGTCGATATCGTCATCCCCGAAATCAGCGACCAGCGGATCATGGACTGGGCGATGCGCGCGCATCTGCGCTTCTTCCGCCATGTGCCGGTGCGATTGCAGGCGACACCGCGCCCCTTCGATCATTCGAAGCTGGTCACCATGGACGGCGAATGGTGCTGGATCGGCAGCACCAACTGGGATACGCGCAGCCTGAGGCTCAATTTCGAGTTCGACCTGGAATGCTGCGACAAGGACCTGGCCGCGCAACTGGACGCCATCATCGACGCCAAGATCGCGCGCAGCAAGAAGCTCACGCCCGAGAAACTGCTGGCGCGCCCGGTGCCGGAGCGGCTGCGCGACGCGGCGGCGCGGCTGCTGCTGCCCTATCTGTAGGCGCAGAGCGCCCCTCCCCCGCTGCCAGTACCGCCCGCACCAGATCGGACAGGCTGCGCGCTTTCATCTTGCCCATGATGCGGGCGCGGTGGATTTCCACGGTGCGGGGCGAGATGCCCAGCTCGAATGCGGCGACCTTGTTGGGACGGCCCTGGACCAGTTGCTCCAGGACATCGCGCTCGCGCGGCGTGAGCGCTGCCAGCAGGGTGCGCGCGGCGAGGGCTTCCGCCTCGCGGTCGCGCCAGGCCCGGCCCATTTTGAGCGCCTTTTCGACACCGGCCAGCAGGGTCTCGCCCTCAAAGGGCTTCTCGATGAAATCGACCGCGCCCGACTTCATCGCCTTGACCGCCAGCGACACATCGCCATGGCCGGTGATGAAGATGACCGGCAGCGTCAACCCGGCGCGTGCGATCTCCTCCTGCAATTCCAGCCCGCCCATGCCGGGCATGCGGATGTCGGCGATCAGGCAGCCGCCGCCTTCCGGCGCCATGGCGAGAAATTCCCGGGCCGAGGCGAAACAGCGAACGCGATAGGCGGCGGCCTGCAGCAGCAGCGCCAGGGTATCGCGCACATCGGCATCGTCATCGACAATGAAAATCTGCTGTTCGATGGTCATGCACCGGTCCCCGAAAGACGAATTGCAAATCGAATCGCTGCCGCGAGGCTAGCGGCGCCCGGCGCGCCCGGCCATACACGCGGCGGCGCGGCGCAGATTGTATCATCCGTGTACGGTTCATCCGTCATGGCGGGACGCCAGGAAGCCGCGCAACATGCGGTCGGCGCGGGCGCAGAAGCCGCGCAGCATGATCTCCAGCCGCCGCGCCCGGCGCGCATCGCCGCGGCGGCAGGCTTCCTCCAGACGGCGGGCGGTGACGGCGACCGCCATGGCGCCCGCTTCCGCCGCGAGATTGGACAGGATACGGGCGCTGTTCGCGGCATGGACAAGATCCGGGGCGCGGGCGATCTCTTCCAACTGGAATTCGGCGTCCAGCAGATAGCAGGACAGAACATGCTCCAGCCCGCCGGGAGACATCATGGCGCGCAGCCGGGCGAACCGGCTTACGTCCAGCACCGGGATTTCACTGTCCTGCTCCGCGTCGGGCGCATCTGTGTTTGAAGCCGGGAACGGTGGATGCGCGGCCGTCCGTGCGCCCGTGATGCCGGATTGCGATTGCATGGTGATACGCCTTGTGACCCGCGCCGATGATGGGACAGCGCCCTGTCCGAGGCGTTAAATCCGCGCAACCCGCGCATCGGGATTGGTACCGATGGCGCGGTGCGCGGGCTGGAAGGCGCATCCGGTCCCTGCCAGCGCGGGCCCGTGCAGGAAACGGAAATCCGCCGCCCGGACGGCCGCCAGCAGATCCGGATCATCCAGGCCCAAAGCCATGGCGCCCCAGCGCAAATCATGCGCCGCCTCGCCCGCGCAGCTGATCAGCATGCGCGTGCGCTCGTCATCGTCAAAGCCGGCGGCGAAATCCAGCGCAAGGCCGTTGATGGCGTGGTTGATATAGGGCGCGAGATCGCGGCACTCCGGCGACAGGGCCGCGATGCTGCGGCCGAAGGGGCGCAATGTCATCGCGGCACCGGCAAGACCGGCGCGCGAGATGTCGGCGGGGATGCCGCCAAGGATGAACACCAGATAGGGCCGCGCGGCCGCGGGGATCGCATTGCAGCTTTCCAGGAACGCCGCGCGGGACGGCGCGGATGCCAGCGTGACGAGGGAGACCGGCAGACAGAGCAGGAACCGTTCTCCCGCAGCCAGGAAAAACGCGATGCGGGCCGCCGCGGCGGCGAGACCGGCCAGTTCGGCGGCGGGATGATGATCCGCGCGGTCCGGCAGACAGACATGGGCGGTGACCGCATCGTTGCGGCTATCCCACAGGGGCTCGATCCGGTGACGGACTTTCTTCGGCGAATGTGAGGGCATGGGACCTCGCTTGTACGCGGAAGCCTGTCATGCGGCGCGCTTAATTTTGGTTGAAAGGCGCGCCGCTGCGTATTCGTCCCTACGCGGTTTCGCGCATGGCTTCATTCCATAGCGGCAGGGTGACGACGAACTCGGTACCCGCGCCCGGCCGCGAGTGACACAGGATCGCGCCATCCATCGCCGCCAGCGCCTTGCGCGCCAGGGCCAGGCCAAGGCCGGTGCCGGAAAACTCACCCCGCGTATGCAGCCGCATCAGGGGCTTGAAAATCTCCTCGAGATATTGCGGCTCGATGCCGATGCCATTGTCGCGCACACGGATCGCGTACAGGCTCTCCTGCGCCTCGCCCGCGATGTGCACGCTGGGCGGTTGGCTGCGATTGTATTTGAGGCCGTTGACGATGAGATTCTGCATCACCTGGTTCACAAGCGCCTGGTTGCCACACAGACGGGCCGCGCAATCCCATGTGACGCGGCCGCCGCGCTCGGCGACATAGGGCGCGATGGACTCCATGACATTGGAAAGCACCGTCTCCAGATCGACCTCGGCCAGGGCGGGCGGCTTGCTGAGCAGGGTATATTGCGACATCACATCGACCAGGCTGCCCAGCCGCCGCGCCGCGTTATCGAGGAAAGACAGATGCTGCGCGATATCCTCTGCCCGGCCTTCGCGGATCGCGTCCGATACAAGATTGGCGAAGGTGGTGATCTGGCGGATCGGCTGCTTGAAATCATGCGCCAGGGCGAAGGCGAAATTTTCCAGTTCGCTGCGCTGTTCGTCGATCACTTTCGCCTGTCGGGTGACGCGGATGGCATTCTCCACCACACGGGTCAGGGACTGCGGGGTGATGCGCGATTTCGGGATATAATCGGTCACGCCGCTGGTCACGGCTTGGGCGGCCAGCATCTCGTCGCCATAGCCGGTGCTCATCACGATGGGCAGCCAGGGATGGGACTGGCGCAGGGCACGGGCAAAGGATAGGCCGTCCATGCCGGGCATGTTGTAATCCAGAATGACGCAGTCGAACGCATCCAGCGCGCAGGCATCGCGCGCGGCATCGGCGCTGGCGGCGGTTTCGATACGCGCGCCGGAAAAAGCGTCGCGCGCGAGCCGTGCGGTCAGGGCGCGTTCGGCCTGGTCGTCATCGACGATAAGAAGAGCGGGCGCGGTCAATGCAGTTCCGTCCGCGGCAAACGTATCTCCACCCATGTCCCTTCGGTCGCGGGCAGGAAACCCACATCGCCGCCATGCCGCCGCAGGATGCGCCGCGCGAAGGTGAGACCGGTGCCGCAGCCCGGATATTCGCCTTCGCCATGGCCGCGATGGAACATCCAGAACAGTTTCTCCGCGTCCATCTCCGGCGGAAGGCCGATGCCATTGTCGCCGATGCGGATGCGGGTTCCGGTCGAATCCTGCGCCGCCTCCACCGACACGCGCGGCAGGATGCCGGGGCGGCGATATTTGATCGCATTGCCGATGAGATGTTTCAGCGCCTGGACGAACAGGTCGCGGTCCACCGCCAGCCGGACCGATCCGGTGGCGATGATCTCCGCCTGTGTCTCGCGTATCTGCGCGCCCAGTTGCAGCCGCACCACATCCAGCAGCGGCGCGAAATCGGTAGGAACGATGTCCAGCATCTTGCGGGTGGCGCGGGAGTAGAGCAGCAACTGTTCCAGCATGACGGCGCATTTTTCCGCCGCGCCGTGAATCTGGTTGCAATAGGACCAATGATCCGGCGTGAAGCCCGATCCGGCATCCTGGATGATGAGTTCGGAGAAGCCCTTTATGTGCCGGAAACAGGCGGCCAGGTCGTGGGAGACGATATAGGCGAATTCGCCCAACTCCCGTTCCAGCGCATGGACGCGTGCTTCCTGCGGTTCGGGTGCGGTCATGTCAGTTGCTCCACCGTCCACGGCCCGGCAGCGCCACCACCATGAACCAGAAATTCTCGATGGTGGCGATGATCTCCTGCAGGCGCTGGAAATTCACCGGCTTCACGATATGGGCGTTGGCGTGCAGCGCATAGCTGCGCGCCACTTCCATCTGGGCGTGGCTGCCGGACAGGATCACCACCGGAATGTCGCGCAGCTTGGGATCATCCTTGATCTGGCGCAGCACTTCGCCGCCATCGATCCGTGGCAGGTTAAGGTCCAGAAGGATCAGGTCGGGGCGCGGCTGGTCGCGGAAATCGGCCTCCTTGCGCAGCATCGCCAGGGCCTGTTCGCCATCCTCGGCAACCGTCACGCGATTGGCCAGTTTGGATTTGCGGAACGCCTCGCGTGTCAGCAGGATGTCGCCCAGATTGTCCTCCACCAGCAGAATTTCGATGGAGCGGTGGCGGCTGGGCCGGGCCGTGGCGGGGCTGCTCATGGTTCGGCCTTGCGCCTGCGGATGGTGAAGTGGAAGCAGGAGCCCTTGCCGGGTTCGGATTCCACCCAGATTTTCCCGCAAAAGCCCGTCACGATTTTTTCGCAGATGGCCAGCCCCAGGCCCGTGCCCTGATAGCGCCCGCGGGGATGAAGCCGCTTGAAGGGTTCGAAAATCGTGCGGAAATAGGCGGGCTCGACGCCGATGCCATTGTCCCTGACGGAGAAACGCCAGAACTCGCCATCCGCCCGCGCGCCCACCACAATCTCGGGCACACGATCCGGCGGCATGTATTTGATCGCGTTGCCGAGCAGATTCTGCATCAGCCGCCGGAAGCGCACCGCGCTGCCCGTCAGGCGCGGGAGGCGGCCGACCGAGATGCGCGCACCGCTGGCCGCGATGGCCTCTTTCAGAATGCCCTGCACAAGCCTTATTTCGGCGGCCGCGCTGAAGCCGGTGTCATGGCTGGTCTCGTCGGTCATGCGTTCATATTCGACCAGATCGTCCACCAGCTCGCGCATCTGGCGCGCGGCATCCAGCGAGATCGACAGATACTGGCGGGCCTTATCGTCAAGCCGGTCGCCATATTCCTCGGCCAGCATGGCCCCGAAAGACAGCACCATGCGCAGATGCTCCTGCATGTCGTGGCTGGCGACATGGGAGAAATGGCCGCGCTCCTCGTTGGAAGCGATCAGTTGCTCTATGAAGAGGCGGCGCTGCTCCTCGGACTGTTTGCGTTCGGTGATGTCATGGATGATGCCGACATAGAGCGGGTTGCCATCCTGCCGTGTTTCGCCCAAGGACAATTCTATGGGGAAGGTGCTGCCGTCCTTGCGCCGGCCGACAATCTCGCGCCCCTGGCCGGATGTGCCGAGGCCGAGGTAATTCGCGAAGGCCTCGTCCCGGGAGCCGCAAAGGGGCGGCACCAGCATCTCGATATTCTTCCCGATGGCTTCCTGGGGGGCGTATTTGAACAACCGCTCGCAGGCCGGATTGAAAACCAGCTCCGCGCCCTTCGCGTCCAGCAGAATGACCCCATCCACCGCCGTATCGACCACGACGCGAAGCCATTCCATGTCCTTGTTATGCATCGGTCGCGGCTCTCCGGACGGATCAGACTGCAATCAGAAGAAACATTACCTTTCCATATACATCTTAAAGTTGTACTGATTCGCAGGCACTGGCAACGCATGGATGCCCCCCGCTCTAGATGTTCGCCATGGCGTCGGAGAGAAGGCGATGCAGTTCGTCGATGCTGTCGGGCTTGGTCAAGAAGCGGTCCGCGCCCCGCAGCCGCGAGCGCGCATTGTCGGTGCTGGCCGAGGAGGAGGACAGCACAATGGCCGGAAAATCAGCGCATGGGCGGCAGCGAAGCTCCACCAGCAGGCTGAAACCGTTCTTGCGCGGCATGTGCAGGTCCATGATGGCGATATCCGGGACCACCAGACCGCTGTCCAGCAATTCGAGCGCCTCGATGCCGTCATGGGCCAGCACCATCTGGCTGACGCGGGGATTGCGCCGGAGCGCGCTGCGGATCAGGAAGGCGTCTGCGTCATCATCCTCCACCACCAGCACCTGCAGGTCGCTGTCACCGCCGAGCTCAAGCCCGGAACCATCCATCGCGGGCCATGCGGCGGGCTGCAGCAGCGGCGCCTCCAGGATGTTCACCTGTCCATCGTCCATCATTCGTCTCCCTTGTTGTGTCGAATATCGCCGCGCCAGCAACACGCCGACATCGCGCGCCACGGCGGCGGCTTCGTAAGCGGGAATTTCGGCGGCGGACAGAAACTGGAAGGCCCGGCGTTTGCGGGACGCAGCAACCGTCCTTCGTGTCTGCGGCATTGCCATCGCGGAACCACAAGCCTTCCGGCACTATTGCAGGCGCGATGCTGGACGCGAGGGCTTAACAGAGATGTAGCGCCGCGCACCGAAATCGAAGCATCCGCGCCTTGCGGCATCCGGACTTGTACCGATACGAGGACGCATCGTTGGGACTGTGTGCGATGAGTGCCGCCACCCAACGAGTCGACAGGGATACGCGGCCACTTATCCGGGTGCTTCTGCTGGAGGACGATGCCACCGACCGCATGCTGGTCGAGGAATTGCTCACGGCCTGCGCCGACAGCCGCTTCGAGGTCGCCAGCTTTCCAAGGCTGGCCCCCGCCTTGGCCAGCCTGAAAACCCGCACCTTCGACACGGCGGTGATGGACATGGTCCTGCCTGATGCGGCGGGTTTGGAGGTGTTCGAACGCATGCGAGCCATCGCGCCTGCCCTGCCCGTGATCGTGCTGACGGGCATCGGGGATGCCGACCGTTTCGACGCGCTGCTGAAAGCCGGAGCGCAGGACTGTCTGGTGAAGCTGCATCCGCTGGGCCAGTTGCTGCCGCGCGCCATCCGCTATGCCATCGAGCGCCAGCGCATCCATGACGAATTGCGCCGTTCGGAAGTGGAAATCCGTGCCCGCGAAACCCATCTGGCTGCCGCGCAACGGCTGGCGGCGGTGGGCAGTTTTGAATTGGATTTCAGCACAGGTCTCTTCACCTGCAGCGATGCCTTTTGGGAAATCCATGGCCAGGACCGGGCGGCTTGCACGGATTATGCAAGTTTCGTCCGGTGCACGGTGCCGCCCGAGGCGTGCGAGCCATTGCTGCAAAGCCTGGAAGCGGCCCGCGAAGGCAAGGTACCGGCGCCGCTGGAGTACCGTTTCCGGCATGGAAACGGGCAGGAGCGCCGCGCCGAGCGGCATTGCGAAATCCTGCGCGACGCGCATGGAAAGCCTACGGGCGTGTTAGGTGTGGTGCGCGATATCACCGATCTGCGCGACGCCGAGGCGCGGCAGGCAGATATCGCCGCGCAACTGCGCCACGCCCAGAAGATCGACGCCTTGGGGACGCTTGCGGGCGGCATCGCGCATGACCTGAACAACACCTTGCTGCCGATACGGACCCTGGCGCCGCTGTTGATGCGGGGCGCGGCCCACAGCGAGCAGGACCGGCGCGCGCTGGATCTTATCCGGTCGGCGGCGCAGCGCGCTTCGTGGCTGGTGCGCCAGATTCTCGCCTTCAGCCGCAAGCAGACCGTGGAGCGCCAGGCGCTGCGGCTGGACGATCTGGTGCGGGATTCGCTGGCCATGCTGCGGGCGGGGCTGCCGCCGCATGTGGGAATCGAGACTGACATCGAGTCCGTGCCGGAAATCCTGGGCAATCCGGGCCAGCTTTATCAGGTGGTGCTGAATTTCGTGCTGAATGCGGCGCAGGCGATCGGCGACACGCCGGGCCGGATCGCCATTCGTGTCGCCCCGGACAGGAATGGTGTGCGCCTGTCGGTGGCCGATACGGGTTGCGGCATGAATGAGGAGACGCAGCAGCGCATCTTCGAACCTTTCTTCACCACACGCGCCGCCAGCGAGGGCACGGGGCTGGGCCTTGCGGTCGTGAAGGGCATCCTCACCGAGCATGACGGCACGATATCCGTCACCAGCGCGCCGGGCGCAGGCACGCGTTTCGATGTGGTGTTTCCGGTGTGTGCGGCATGAGCGCGCGAACCCTCATCATCGATGACGATGCGGCGGTGCGCGATGCGCTGACCCTGGTGCTGGAAGCCGGAGGCTATGACGTGCGCGCCGCGGCCGATGGCGGCAGCGGCCTGATGCTGGCGGAGCAATTCGGGCCCGATATCATCCTGACCGACATCATCATGCCGGGCTGCGAGGGGATCGAGACGATCCTGACCCTCAAGGCGCGTCATCCGGGAATCGCGGTCATCGCTATGTCGGGCGGCGGACGTGTCGGCAATCGCGATTATCTGGAGCTTGCGCGCGAGGTTGGCGCGGACGGGATACTGGAAAAACCGTTCGACGCAGATGCGCTTTTGGACATGGTCCAGGCGCATCTGCGTCGATGACGGCAGACTATGTCGGCGAAAACTACTTCGGCATCGGGATCGAGACGGCCTTGCCGGACGCGCGTTCGGCGATCCAGATCACATTGCCCGCGGGTTCAACGCCGGTGGGCTGCTTGAGACCTTCCTTCAGCACCGTGACATGGGCCGTGTCGCCATTGATCGTCAGCGAGGCGATTTTGCCCGACGCATTTTCGGCATGAAGCAGCACATTACCCGCCGCGCGCATGCCGTCCGGACCCTTGACCGGCGCGTCCATCCAGATTTCCACCGGCGCACCGGGCTTGCCGGAGGCGTCGACCGGGATGCGATAGAGATTGTTGAAGAACACGCTGTTCACATACAGAACGCCATTCAGGAAGGTGAGCCCGTCAATGCCGGTGAGGGAGCGGTGCTCAAGCCACAATTCGGCGCTCTGTGCGCCGGGCGCCAGGCGGTAAATCTTGGCGTTGGCGGTGTCGGAAATGTAGAGCGCCTTGTCCGGGCCGACCGCCATGTCGTTGCAGGTGCTGTTCTCGCCGGGCAGATTCCAGCGCAGCTTGCGCGCGCCGGTCGCCAGGTCGCTGCCGATCAGGGCGGTATGGCGCTGGACGGGGGTCACGCCAGCCACCGGGGTCAGCATGCAGCTCCACACCGTGTTGCCATCGACCAGCTGGCCGAAGAAGAAGGTGCCGGGGCCTTCGGCGCTGGCGTCGATGAATTTCACCGGCGTGGTGGTGCCGGGCTTGATCTTGTAGACGAAGGGCGTGGAGGCGCTGCCGACGATCAGCGTGCCGTCGGGCGCGGCGGCCAGGCTTTCGGGCTGGGACTTTTCATCGACGATGAGAATCTCAGCGGCAGTGGCGGCGCCAGCAAAGCCGGCCAGCACGGTCAGGCACGCGGCAAGCCGCAGCGCGTTCGAAATACGGTTCATGGTTCTCCCCAAGGTTTCGCTCCCGCGGGAGATTACAGGCCCGCAGGAGTGCCGCAAGCGAGATTGCGCGAAACAACGCCGACGCGGCCAGAGGCGCAAATACGGCAAAAAGGTGGCGGGCCTTAGCCGCCCCTGCGTTGACGCATGATGACGTCCCCTGCAATCTCGCGCGGGGCGGAAAAAAACGGCGACCGGGTTTCGCAAATGCGTCACACCGCGATCACGGCCGGGACCGCACACAAACATTGAAAGGGAAAATCATGCGTGCCGTCCGATTTGCAGCAGCCCTGCTGGGGCTGGCGTTCGCTCTTGCCGAGCCCGCTTCCGCGCAGGTCAACCCGCCGGGCACCACGCCCAGGCCGCGCCAGGTATGGGCGGCGCAGAAAGTGCCGGAATCGCCCTATGTCGCGCCCAACCGTTTGATCTGGCGCATCTCCGAAATCCTGGCCGCGCACAAGGGCCAGCAGAGCTGGGTGCAGCCTGTAACACTGACCCGCGATTTCGACGGGCAATATGTGTCGATGGCGCCGGGCGAAAAGACCAAGAGCCAGTTCTATGCCGACGACCGCGCCTTCTGGTTTGTCTATAGCGGCCAGATGCGGGTGAACATCGAAACACAGGCGCCCTTCACCGCGACCAAGGGCTTTCTGGTCAATGTCGCGCCCCGCCTGACCTACAGCATCGAGAATACCGGCAAGGAGCCGGTGGTGTTCTTCCGCGTCACGCCCGCGGGCCAGATGCCGTCCTATCCCATCACCGAAACGCCGCCGGACACTGTGCCGGGCTGGAAATACGTCAAGACGGCGATCAACGATGTCGGCGGTTATGACGCGCTGAACACGCCCTATCTGGACTTCAACAAGGACATGGTCGCGGCCAATGCCAAGGGCCGTCCCTTCCTCTATGACGGCCACACCTCGGCCAACATGATCCGCGGCATGGGCGTTCCCACGCCGCCGCCCACCGACTGGGGCCATCTGCATGAGAATATGGTCGAGCTGTGGTGCATCATCGAAGGCAAGATCGATGTGCTGGTGTCCGGCGAGCAACTGGTGACCGGCGAGGTCGGCGACATCATCCAGGCGCCGAACGAGCGCTGGCACCGCGCCACATCGCATGAGGGCGGCATGGCCACGCGCCTGGCCATCACGCCTCGCCACAAGGAAGGCCAGGTGCATTACTATCAGGAAGATTATTACAGCAAGCGCGGCCAGTAGAGCGCGCAAACAAAAACGGCGCCCGCAAGGGCGCCGTTTTCGCATTCGGTATGGCGACGATCAGGCCTTGCGGCGACGGCGCACGGCGACCGCACCCGCCAGACCCGCGCCGAACAGCGAGAGGGTCATCGGCTCGGGAACGCCATTGCTCGGCGGAACAACCACCGGGCCCGTGCCCACATTGATCAGGCCGCCGTCAACGCCCCGGGTGAAGTCGTAGAAATTATCGTAGGGGTCGGTATCGAACAGGGTGAAGGTGGCGGTGTCGGTACCCGTCAGGCTGGCGAACAGTCCGGCCAGGTCGGTGATGTTGGCGATCGAGAAGAAGCCGGTGGACAGGATGTTGTCGCCGAAGCCCGTGCCGTTTGAGAAGACCGTCAGACCGGTGCCGTCGGTCTCCTGAGAGATGACGTCGTCGAAGAAGCCGAAGGAGAAGCCGTTGACGAACAGCTCATTCTGGTGGCCGTCATCGAAATCGCCGGGACCGGAGTCGCCGTCAAACAGGGTGACACGCAGGCTGGCGGCGGTCAGGCCACCGCCCAGGCCCGCGAGCGCGGCGGTATAGCCGGTCTGGGTGCCGATGGTCATGGGGTTGCCCCGGAAGGCCGCGGGCGTACCCGAGCTGGCGAAGCCGAAAACAGAGAACTCGCCGCGACCTGGGCCACGACGCGATTGCCGTTGGTGCCCTTCAGGTCAAGAACAAGACCGCCCACCTGGGTCACGCCGCCAGGCAGCGCACCGTTGGGGGACGTGATGGTAAACGGACTGGCGTTGGCAGCCAGGGTCGACCCCAGCATCAACGAGGCCGCAAGCAACAAGCCAGATTTCTTCATAAGCTACTCCCTAAATATCAGTACCTGCTCTCTTGCATCACCCGTGCCTAGCGCCATTTTTCAGAGAGTTCGGCCCTGCCGATGGTTAAGGCGGCAACGGTGTGTCAACAAATTTTACATTATAAGAGCTCGCAACTGCGGACCCTCCCAAAGGCAAGTTTATGCCATCAACAGATCAGAAAGCTGCGCGTGACCTGCAACGGGCGATAGCTTTGCATACGGTTGGAAAAGTTGATGAAGCGGAAGAGCTGTATCGCCGTGTGGTCGAACGCGCGCCACGCAATGCTCCGGCACTTTACTTCCTGGGCGAGATCGAATTCGCGCGAGGCGATGTCCAAAGGGCCGAACAGTTCGCGCGGCGGGCCTGCGCGGCAGACAAGGCCTTTGCGCCCGCCCAGGTTCTGATGGGCAATGTGGCCAATGCCCTGGGCGATCTCGGTGCTGCCGTGACCGCCTGGCGTGCCGCCGTCGCCATCGAACCGGGAAACGCCGCCGCCAATGTCAACCTGGCACTGGCCCTGCCCGGCAGCGGCGAACCCATTGAAGCCGAGACCCGCGCACGCCGGGCGATTGCCGCCGAACCCGCATCCTTTCGCGCCCACTATGCGCTGGGCTGCGCCCTGGTCGCGCAAGGACGGCTAACGGACGCCGAAAGGCCGCTGCTGCGCGCGCTGGAACATGCGGGCGACAATACCGTCATATTGCGGGAGATCGCGGGGCTGCTGATACAGATGAAGCGTTTTTCGGAAGCGTCGACGTATGTCAACCGGGCGCTGCTGCTGGCGCCGGAAGAGGCCGCCACACATAATGTGCTGGGAACGCTTCTTGCCAACCAGAACGATCACGCCGCTGCGGAAACAGCGTACCGGGATGCGCTACGCCTGGGCGGTAGTACCCCGTCCCTGCTGAGCGAATTGGGCATGACACTGCGGGTGCTGGGACGCTTCGACGAGGCCATTGCCTGTTTCGAGCAGGCGCTGTCGTTGGACCCCAGCTTTGCCGAAGCGCATCGCGGCCTGGCGGAAACCAATCGCAATCCATCCGGCGATGCCGGAATGGAAAAACTGCACGCTATCATGCTGGATCCGCGGTCCAGCATTCACCAGAAGATCGACGCGCATTACGCCCTGGGGCGCGCGATGGACGAGCTGGCGCGCTATGGCGACGCGCTGAAACACTTCGAACACGCGGGACAGTTGCAACAGGGTCTGCTCGCGGCCGACGGCAAGCACTGCGATTCAGGCAACTTCGAGACGGAAGTCGATGCCGTGCTGGCACGCGCCCCGCAACACCGGCCAGTGTCTGGTTTCTCCACGCGCCTGGCGTTCATTGTCGGCATGCCACGCTCCGGTTCGACCCTGGTCGACCAGATCGCCAGCAGCCATCCATCGATCCAATCCCTTGGGGAAGCGCCGGACATCCCGCTGCTGGCCAGAGTCCTTTATAGCGCGGCCACCGACCCCGTGGCGCTGGCGGAAGCCGATATGACAGCGGTGCGCTACGCACAGAGGGCGGACGCCCTTTCGGGCGGCAAGGCGCTGGTCATCGACAAGCAGCTCGACAATGCATTCCATCTGGGAACTATCGCCACCTATTTTCCCGCCGCAAAGATTATCTATTGCCGCCGCGATTTCCGCGACATGGGTTTGTCCTGCATGATGCAGTCCTTCGCAGGGCCCCATGGCGAGTTCACGTCCTTCGCCGCCATCCGCCGCCGCGCGCTGACACTGGCGCGCGCCATGGAACGGTGGCGGCAACTGTTGCCCCTCCCGATCCTGGATGTGCGCTATGAGGATGTGGTGCAAGACCTGGAAGGCCAGGCGCGACGCATCATCGATTTCCTGGAGCTACCCTGGGATGAAGCCTGCCTGAATTTCCACACGACCGAACGCGCGGTAACCACCGCCAGCGCATGGCAGGTTCGCCAGCCGATCTACACGGGCTCCTTAGGGCGCTGGAAACGCTATGCCGACTTTCTGCCGTCAGACT
>JAFIHO010000364.1 GCA_017849395.1 Hyphomicrobiales bacterium | reverse complement strand
CCAGGGCGCGTACTACCGAATTCGGCAATCTTCTGTTCGTGTCGCGGGCCTTCCATGACGCGCGGCTGGGCCGGGTGATCGTCGATACCGGCCAGTCGCTGCGTCCGATGTGGCAGGCCGAAGCGCGGCTTGCCAAGTCGCTGGCGGTGGGGCTGCCGCTGCTGCTGATCGTGGCGTCGCTGGCGGGCTATGCGCTGCTGCGCCGCGCGCTGACGCCGGTCGATGTGATGATCGATGCGGCGGAGACCTACACCTTCGATCCCAGGCGGCGCTTGCCGCTGGTGGGCGCGGAGCCGCGCATCGCCGCGCTGGGCCAGGCGCTGAACCGCCTGCTGGACCGGATCGACAATGCCTATGGCCATGTCAGCCGCTTCTCTGCCGATGCGGCGCAGGAATTGCGCCGTCCGCTCAGCGTGATCCGCGGCGAGCTGGAACTGATCGCTTCCGGCGGCAGGAAACCCGCCGAAGTGGATCACGCCATCGCCAATGCGCTGGCCGAGATGACGCGCCTGTCGGGTGTGGTGGAAACGCTCATCACCCTGTCGCGGATGGAAAGCCTGTGGGGCAAGTGCGATCACGCGGCGGTCGATCTGGTGGCGCTGGCGGCGGAGGCCGCGGCGCAGATGCGGCCCGGCGCGCAGGCAAAGGGTGTCGCGCTGACCGTATCGGGCGCTTCGCCCGTGGTGGTGGCCGGCGACCGCGAACGGCTGAAACAGGCGATGATCGCGCTGCTGGAAAACGCCATCCGTCATACCGGTGCGGGCGGCGAGGTGGCGATCCATGCGGGCAGCGCCGACGGCATGGGCCATCTCACGGTGGAGGATACCGGCATCGGCATCGATCCGGCGCACCATGCCCATGTGTTCGAGCCTTTCTATCGCGTCGCGCCGGAACGCAGCGGCGATGGCGCGGGGCTGGGCCTGTCCATCGTGCGCTCCATCTGTCAGGCGCATGGCGGGGAAGTGTGGCTGACCAGCGTGCCGGGCATCGGTACCGATGTGCGTATCGAACTGCCGCTGATGACAGTGCGTGCGGCGGCGGAACAGGAAATCGCCGGTTAGGTCAGCGCTTGCGTTTCGGCTTGGCCGCCGGCGGCGGATTGGCGGCGGCCGCGGCCGCAAGTTCCGCATCACGCGCCAGGCGCAGGGCGCGCAGTTTGGCGGTCTTAGCGTCGGTGGCGGCGCGTTCCTTGTCGATCATCTGACGCACCAACGCGTCGCGCTGCTCGCTGGCGGTGAAGACCGCGGCGCTTTTCGGCGAATTTCCGTTCGGATAATTGGCCATACTCCATCCTAGCACGCTTCGCGGTTCCTGCCTAATCGGGCAGGCGCCCCGCGCAAGCGGCTGAGGCGGCTTGGTTTTGCGGCTGCGGGCCTATTCGGCGGCGGCCTTGCGGCGGGCCTGGCCGCCGGCTTTCTGGCGCTCGCAATAATCGGCCACGGCGCTGCCCAGCATCAGGAAAAAATAGCGGATACGGGCATCTTCCATGCGGCCCAGAATGGACAGAAATTCCTCTTTGTCCTGCTTGCTCAGCTCACGCATGACAGTCCCCATTACACAGCCGCAATCATCCTACCGCCGCCCGCCGGGTGGTCGCTGTAGGGTGCTTACCCTGCAAATGTCAGGGCGCGATCAGGCCGCCGCGCAATGCCAGGACGATGGCCTGGCTGCGGGTCTGCACGCCCAGCTTCTGCTTGGCGCGCTCGACATAGATGTTAACCGTCTTGCCCGAGAGGGAGAGAATCTCGCCGATCTCCCAGTCCGTCTTGCCCGCGGCGATCCATTGCAGGCATTCGCGCTCGCGCGGCGACAGGCGCGGCAGGTCGCGTGCCGGGGCGACGCCCAGCTCGCGCACCCGCTGCATCAGCTCCAGCCCCGCGATATGCAGCGCGATACGGTCATGCGGATGCAGTTCGGCCCTGGTGCCGCACAGGGTAATGATCTTCAGCCGCCCGCCGGAATGATCCGGGATGGTCATGCCGCGCACCACGCCGCTGTCCCGGTTGTCCCGGCACCATGTGCGCGAGGTGGCGCAGTCATCCCAACTGCTCATGTCCCACAGGAAGGCGGTGGGTGAGACGCGGTTCAGCCGCCGCAGCGGATCGACCTTTGTGTAATTCCGGCTGGTATAATTGCCCAGCCAGCCCTGGGGCATGGCATCGGCGAAGGTGAAGTCGGCCAGATCGCCGCCCTCGAAATCGAACGCCGCGATGCCATGGTCGAAACCCGCATCGCGCGCCGCCCCCAGATAGGTGCTCCAGACGGCGGATACGGTTTCGGCGGCAGAAATGCGGTCCACCAGATCATAAACAGCCGATGCAAGAACCGGCATGACGCCATCCATAAATTTACAACCGAAGGGTGCCGCAGGCGGGGGAATCGCGCAAGCAGGAAGGCATCTTGGGACCGGCTTGAGGGCATCGCGAAGGGCGGGTCAGTGCCCCATTTTTGGGCAGTTCGGGCGGTCTACCGCGCCCTTGAGCCGAAAGTCTTGGGCACATTGGGCCGGGCCGCACGCTGCATCTTCTTGCGGCGGGGCACGGGCTTTGACGGGCCGTCTTCGGTGGAGAGCGTGATCTCCGCATCCAGCGCGGCGCGGGCGACATCGCTCTGGCGGGCGAAGGGATCGTCCGCGATGGCCAGCGCCGCGGTCTGCAGCCGCTTGAGTTCGTCGCGCAGCCGAGCGGCCTCCTCGAACTCCAGGTCGGCGGCGGCGGCGCGCATGCGCTTTTCGATGTCGGCGATCACCTGCTTGATGTTATGGCCGACAAATTCGCGCCCACCCTCGGCAGCCTGCAACAGGCCCGCATCCACCGTGACGTGATCCTTCTCATACATCGAGCCCATGATGTCGGCGATGTTGCGCTTCACGCTGGCGGGGGTGATGCCATGCTCGGCATTGTATGCCTGCTGCTTGGTGCGGCGGCGGGTGGTCTCCGCCATGGCGCGCTCCATCGAGCCAGTGATCTTGTCGGCATAGAGGATCACCTTGCCGTCCACATTGCGCGCGGCGCGGCCGATGGTCTGGATCAGCGACGTCTCGCTGCGCAGGAAACCTTCCTTGTCGGCATCCAGTATGGCGACCAGCGCGCATTCGGGAATATCCAGTCCCTCGCGCAGCAGGTTGATGCCGATCAGCACATCGAACGCGCCCAACCGCAGGTCGCGGATGATCTCGATACGCTCCAGTGTTTCGACATCGGAGTGCATGTAGCGCACGCGGATTCCCTGTTCGTGCATATATTCGGTGAGGTCTTCCGCCATCTTCTTGGTGAGGGTCGTCACCAGCACGCGATAGCCCTTCTTCGCCATCGCATGGCATTCGGCGATCAGGTCATCGACTTGCGTTTCCACCGGCCGGATTTCCACCGGCGGATCGATCAACCCGGTGGGGCGGATCACCTGTTCGGTGAACACGCCGCCGGTGCGTTCCAGCTCCCAGTTGCCCGGCGTGGCCGAGACATAGACCGACTGGGGCCGCATCGCGTCCCATTCCTCGAATTTCAGCGGCCGGTTGTCGATGCAGCTGGGCAGGCGGAAGCCATATTCCGACAGGGTGATCTTGCGGCGATAGTCGCCGCGATACATGGCGCCGATCTGCGGCACCGTCACATGGCTTTCGTCGCAGAACACCAGCGCATTGTCGGGCAGATACTCGAACAGGGTCGGCGGCGGCTCGCCGGGCTTCCTGCCCGTCAGCCAGCGGGAATAATTCTCGATGCCCGCGCAGCTTCCGGTGGCCTCGATCATCTCCAGGTCGAAATTGGTGCGCTGTTCCAGCCGCTGCGCTTCGAGCAGCTTGCCGTTGGCGCGGAATTCCGCCAGCCGCTGGATCAGTTCGGCCTTGATGCCCTTGGTTGCCTGCTGGAGCGTCGGGCGCGGCGTCACATAATGGCTGTTGGCATAGAGCTTGATGCTGTCGAGTACACCCGCCTTGTGCCCGGTCAGGGGATCGAACTCGCTGATCGAATCCACCACATCGCCGAACAGTTCGACCCGCCAGGCGCGGTCTTCCTGGTGCGCCGGGAAGATGTCGATGATGTCGCCGCGCACCCTAAACGCGCCGCGGGTGAAATTGTCGTCATTGCGCCGGTATTGCAGCGCCGACAGCCCCGCCATGGCGACATTGCGGTCCAGCCTGTCGCCCCGCGCGATGGAAATGGCGGTGCCGGAATAGGTCTCGACCGAGCCGATGCCATAGATGCAGGACACGGATGCGACGATGATGACATCGTCGCGCTCCAGGATCGCGCGCGTCGCCGAGTGGCGCATGCGGTCGATCT
>JAFIHO010000363.1 GCA_017849395.1 Hyphomicrobiales bacterium | reverse complement strand
TGACCGGCATGCCGGGTGCCAAGGCGTTCTATCTTGAAGTGACCCAGGCCACCAGCGGGACGGTGTCCGGCACGGTGACGCTCCATGCGCGCCAGGCCACGGCTTTCCGCACCGGCAAGCTCTATATCCAGATCAACAGCCAGAAGGCGCCGGAAGGCACCGTCTGGGGTTGGCTGCTGCCGGACCATGAGATCGTGGGCTCCAATGTGCCCCAGGCCGATCACTGGTTCATTCCCCAGCTCGACACACCTTCGCGCTGACGCGCGAACAGACGGCGCGGAAGCGGACGGATCAAACAAGCGCGCCCAGGCGCGAAGTTCAGGAGACAGAGTAATGCGTAGCAAAACCGGCCTGCTGATGACGGCAGCCATTTTCGCGGCGGCGGGCGCATGGAGCGCATCCGGCCAGGGCGCGGCGAGTACCTTTACCCAGGCACAGGTCGATGCCGGACGCGCGGCTTATGCCGCCAGTTGCGCGGCCTGCCATCTGAATGACCTCTCCGGCTCCAATGACGCGCTGCCGCTGACGGGCCGCGCCTTTCTCGGCGCCTGGGGCAACCGTAACGCCAAGCAGCTTTACGACAAGATCCATGGGTCCATGCCTGCCAATGCGCCGGGCAGCCTGGACGAGAAGACCTATACCGACCTCACCGCGTTCATCCTCTATGCCAACGGCGCCAAGCCGGGCAGCGTAGCCCTGACGCCTGCGTCCACGACACGGATCGGCGCCGTCGCCAACGGTACGGCTCCCGCCGACCTGACACGGCCCACGCAAACGGCACAAGCCGCAGCGCCGGCAGCTGGCGCGGCAGCTCCGCCGCGTTCGCAGATGAGCGTTCCGGGCCGCTTCGTGGCGAACCTTCAGCCGGGCCTGCGGGTCGAAGGCAATATCCAGAACTACAGGCCCGTCACCGCCGCCATGATGACCAATCCGCCGGATGGCGACTGGTTGATGTACCGGCGCAACTATCAGGGCTGGAGCTATTCGCCGCTCAATCAGATCACCACCGCCAATGCCAGCAGCCTGCAACTGAAATGGATGTGGTCGCTGTACGAGGGTGGCACTACCGAGATTACGCCCATCGTGCATGACGGCGTGATGTTTCTGTCGGCCAGCGGCAACACAGTGCAGGCGGTAAATGCGAAGAATGGCGAACTTCTTTGGGAGAACCGCCTGGGCCCGCCGCCGCGCAGCGCGGGGCCCGGCAGCTCTACCGAAGAAACTCGCAGCCTGGGCCTGTGGGGCAACAATGTGTTCGTTGCCACGCCCCAGGCCGACATCTATGCGCTGGATGCGCGCACCGGCAAAGTGGTGTGGAAGAACCGGCTGGTGGACAAGGAAGGCATCGGCGGCAATACCGGCGGCGTCATCGTCATCAATGGCAAGGTTCTTACCGGCCTGACCAATTGCGCGCGCAAGGGCTCGGGCGATCATTGCTATATCAGCGCCTACGACGCCGAAACCGGAAAGCGGCTTTGGAAGTTCGTCACCGTGGCGCTGACGGGCCAGCCCGGCGGCAACAGCTGGGGCGGGATGCCCGACAATGACCGCATGGGCGCGGAGACCTGGATCGCGGGCACCTATGATCCCGTGCTGAACACCACTTATTGGGGGACGGCGCAGGCAAAGCCCTGGCGGCGCGATTTGCGGGGCAGCAAGGACGGCGCAACGGATTATGCCAACTCAACCGTGGCGCTGGACCCAGACACCGGCAAGATGAAGTGGTGGTACAATCACGCGCCGGGTGAATCGCTCGACCTGGACGAAGTGTTCGAACGCGTGCTGGTCGATCACGGTGACCAGAAATCGCTGCTGACCATCGGCAAGACCGGCGTCCTGTGGAAGCTGGATCGCGTCACGGGCAAATATCTGGACCACAAGCAGACCTTGTTCCAGAACGTCTACACCAAGATCGATCCCAAGACCGGCGTTCCCACCTATCGCAAGGATATCATCGACGCACAGGTGGATCAGTGGCTGGCGTCGTGTCCGGGACCGGAAGGCGGACATGACTGGCAGGCCACCTCCTATCACCAGCCAAGCGACACGCTGATCATCCCGCTCAGCCAGAGCTGCGTGCTGATGCTGGGCAATGGTTCGCAGATCTATTACGAAATGCCGGGCACCGAAGGGAACATGGGGCGGCTGTCGGCCTATCGCGCCTCCGACCTCAAGCCGCTCTGGTCGTTCCAGCAGCGTTCGCCCTTCCTGACGGCGGCGCTGTCCACGGGCGGCGGACTGGCCTTCATCGGTGACTTCGACCGCGTGTTCCGTGCGGTGGACGTGAAGACCGGCAAGACCGTGTGGCAGACGCGGCTGGGCACAACGGTACAGGGCCATCCGGTATCGTTCAGCATCGACGGCAAGCAGTATATTGCCGTCACCACCGGCCTTGGCGGCGGCAGCCCCGTGCTGAAGCCCAATGCGATGCTTACCGAAGTACATCGCCCGCCGAACGGCCAGGCGGTGTTCGTGTTTGGTTTACCCGACGCGAAATAGCGGCGTCCGTCACTGCAAAAGGAAAAGGGCGCCCGCTGCGGCGCCCTTTTTTTTTCGATGTTGAAACACCCGGAACAACAAGCACGCGATGGCGTGACAGGGGAGGGATTTGCGAAGAGATTTGCCAATCTTTCCAACGGGCCGCGCGGGACAGCGTAGGGAAATCCTTATCCGCATCTGGCGCTTTCAAAAAACGCGCCTACCTTCCCTCTCGTATCGTGTGGCGATACGCACGCTGTTTGACATTGTGAATACTACCCGGGCCGCGCCACAGGATTGGAGCGATTCCACCTGCGCGCAAACGGCTCTAGTTGCGGCGACGCGCGGGCGGTGCGCCGGATACCGCGCCTTCGCCAGTCGCCTTCTTTTTCGCCAGGATCGCGTCGAACTCCGCGCGGGTCATTTTCAGCCGGTCAGGATGGGCCGTCACCCAGGCCGCCAGCGCATCCAGCTTCTTCGGCGTCCAGCCGCCCTCGAACTCCGCGCCATTGGTACCGGAGCGATTGAGTTCGAAATTGAACACGTCCTGCAGCTTGATGAACTCGGCATTCGCGATGGTCTCCTCCGCGAGGATGGCCGGGATGAAGATAACGCCTTCCGACTTGGCCAGCACCACATCGCCCGGCAGCACCGTGGCGCGGCCGATACGGATGGGCGCGTTGATCGAAGTCAGGGTCATGTCCTTCCAGGCCGACGGATCATAAGCGCGATAGAGACCGTTCAGATTCTCGATCTCACGATTCTCCTCCGCGTCGCGGATGCCCGCGTCGAACACAAAACCATTTTTGGAATGCGCCGCGATGCCGCTGCCGAGATTGGAGCCGATCAGCGTGCCCTCCACGACCTTTCCGAAGCCATCGGCGACATAGATGTCGCCGGGCACGAGTTCGTTGATGGGCCAGCTGTTGTTGCCGCTGACCCGGCCCTCCGCCTTTCCTTCCGCCGCGATGGCCCGGTACATATCGAGGCGCAGCGGCATGTACTGCGCCGTCAACGCGCGTCCCGCGAAGGGCTTTTCCGGATGCAGCATCTGGTATCCGGTATCGAACTGGCAATTGTAGCCCTGATCGCGCAGATAATCCCACACATCCTCGATTGAGACATTCACGGCCCGCTGCAAAAGGCCATCGGGCACTTTCGGGCGGCCATCGGGAAAACGATCACCTTTCCATTCCGAGGTGTAGAACATCATCTGCGCCCTGGTCATCTTGACCTGCGCCACCACGGGCGTCGCAACCATCATGCAAGCCGAAATGGCCACGCCCGTCATCCATGTCATCGTCTTTTTCATTAGCCCCACCATTGTTCGCCGGGCGCAAGGTGCGCCTTTGCCACGTCCGGATTGATGTTGAAGCCGAGACCCGGCTTGTCCTCGATGATGAAATAGCCGTCCTTCCAGAACGGTCCTTCATGCGTCACCAGATCGGGCCACCAGGGCACCCAGTTCGCGAGTTCATGGACGCGGAAATTGCGAACCGAGGCGCAGGCATGGGCCGACGCGGCGGTTCCAATGGGACTGGCCGGATTATGCGCCGCCGTCCAGATGCCATAGAGATCGGCAAGATCGGAAATACGCTTGGCCTCGAACAGGCCGCCCGACTTCGGAATGTCGATATGCACGCCCGCCGTCGCCTGGCGGATGATGAGTGGCGCAAACTGCGACAGGCCGTAGAGGTTTTCTCCCGTGCAGATCGGGGTATTGGTGGCGCGGGACACGCGTTCCATCGTCTCGACATTTTCTGGCGGGGTGGGGTCTTCGACCCACATCGGATTGGTATGCTCGATAGCGTTCATCAGCTTGATGACATCGTTGGTAGCGTATTTCCAATGGCACTCCATGGCGAAATCGGTGTCGCCCAGCGCGGCGCGGATGCGCTCCATGCGGTCCACGATGCGCTTGATGTCCAGATTGGTGAGCTCATTGGTGTAGATGTCGTGACCGGGCTCGGAGAAGGTGGGGTCTGACGTGCGCGGTACCGCATCGCCCTGCACCTTGAAGGCGGTGAAGCCGAAGGGATTGTTGGCCTTGGCTTCCGCCACCTGGTCGCCCCAGCTTTTCGGATCGGCGGGATTCTTCGCGGGGGCCTGCAAGGTGCGATAGAAACGCACCCGGTCGCGGAACCGCCCGCCCAGCAGATTGCACACGGGCGTCTGCAGCAGCCGCCCCGCCAGGTCCCACAGCGCGATTTCGATGCCCGATGCGGCCTGCACCGTCACGCCCGCGATGGCGCCATAGCCGCCGTTGAACAGCAGCAGTTTGGTATAGAGCTTGACCACGTTCAGCGGGTCTTCACCGACCAGATTTTCCTTGAAGCGTTTCAGGATCATGTCCTTCACGCCCGGCCCCCAATACGCCTCGCCGATGCCCGATATGCCTGCGTCGGTCTCGATCTTGATGAGGTTCCAGTCCCAGGTGCCGCGCACGATCATCACCTTTACATCGGTGATCTTGACCTTGCGGCGCAGCGCCTGTGCTGCCGCCTGGTATGGCAACGCAAAACAGGACATGGCGCCCAACCGCGCCAGCAATTGTCGGCGATCCATAAGGCCTCCCGTATATTTTTCGGGAAGCTTAGAGCAAAGCGTCACGGACGGGGAGACAGTAAAGAGCAAAAGAAGAGTAGGGTTTTATCCTTGCAAACGCCGGTTGGCGGCAGGGGAACGCATGTCAGGAGGTCACGCCCTCCAGCGAGACATGCGCCGATACCACTTTCCACCCGTCGGGAAAGCGAACCCAGGTCTGGCTCTGGCGTCCGCGCCGCTCCGCCCCCTCACGGCGGAACTCGGCATTGGCCACCGCCAGGTCGCGGCCATAGCTGTTGATGGTGACGCGGGTGAGAATCCGTTGCGGAGAGCCACCACGACCCTTTCGGAAGGCACGGATCTCCTCCATGCCGTACAGCACCTCGCCCACGCCGTAACGGACCGTCGTGGGGGAATCATGGAACAGAGCATCCATGGCGGGAATATCATCCGCCATCAGCGCCTTCTCATAGCGGTCGAAACAGGCGCGAACCTCCTGGATGACGGCGGGATTGTCTATTTCCATGGGGCACTCCTTCAGCGCAGTTTCAACCGGCGCACCAGGTCGAGCAGCTTTTCGTCCGTGCCGCGCGGCCCGATCAGAGAAAGTCCCACCGGCGCACCATCGGCTTCGCCCAGCGGCATGGATATCTGCGGCAGGCCGGCAAGCCCCGCAGGACAAAGGCCGTTAAGCGCCCTGGCGCGGAAAGCATCACGCTCCTCTGAGCTGGCGGCGCGCAGCGGCGCGGGGCATGGCATGGTCGGCGCGAGCAACACGGCATCGCCACCCATAAGGTCATCAAGCCGTGCCCGGATATCCTTCCGCTGTGTCTCGGCTTTCGCGGCGTCTTCTGGCGTGATCGCCGACGCGGCGGCGAAACGCTCCCGCACGCCGGGACCGAAATTGGGTTTTGTCCGTGTCACCCATTCGCCATGCACAGCCCAGATTTCCGCTGATTGCAGAGTGCTGAAGACTTTGCGCCAGTCGTCGAGCGGACCCAGCGTGATTTCAACGGCCGTCGCGCCCGATTTTTCGACCACCTGTTTCAGCGCGGGCTCCAAGCTGGCCCTGACGGCGGGATCCGCGGCGGCGAAAAGATCGCGCGCGATCAGCAGTCGCGACAAGGCAGGGCCAGGCCTGGGCCTGTCCAGGAGAACAGGACCCGTAGCACAGAAATGCTCGAGCTTCGCGGCGAACCAGCCCACCACATCGAAACTGGGCGCGAGCGGCACCACGCCATCCAGTGGGATGCGGCCATGGCTGGGCCGCATCCCCCACAAGCCGCAGAAACTGGCGGGACCGCGCACCGAGCCGCCCGTGTCGGTGCCCAGAGCGATATCGGCCAGCCCGTTCGCCACCGCCGAGGCCGAACCCGCTGATGATCCGCCGGTGAGTCGGTCGGGCGCTTTGGGATTCAACGGCGCGCCATAGTGATGATTGTCGCCAAGCAGGCTCCAGGCCATCTCGTCGGTCACGGTCTTGCCGATGATGGTCGCGCCCGCTGCGAGAATGCGCGTAAGGGCGACACTGTCAGACTGGGGAACGGGATGACTGACGAGCCAGTCAGGACTGCCGGCGCCAGTAGGGATACCGCTGATGTCGAAGAAATCCTTTACCGCGCAGGTCAGCCCGGCCAGCGGACCGCGATTGGTGGCCGACAATTCCAGCCCGCCATACTGGGCGTGAGCGACAAAGGCGCCGCTTTGGTCGGCGCGTTCGGTGAGAGACAGGGTCATGCCGCCAGATTTGCACGGCCAGCCGCCCTGCTTAAGTTATTTTTCTGCACCGTTTCGCCCAATTGCAGCGGAAATCCTGGACAAGCGGCGTGGAGCGGAAAATTGCTAACCTGCCGTGGCAATTTCGATGCAGCGGAACGATGCCGGAGCCACAGATTTTTGACCTGGTGCTGACGGGCGGCACGGTGATCGACCCGGCGAGCGGCGTGAATGGCCGCCGCGATGTGGGCATCAAGAATGGCCGGATCGCCGCCATGGAGCCGGACCTGTCGCGGGCGGAAACGCACGAGCGCATTGATGTGAGCGGCAAAACCGTTACAGCCGGGCTGATCGACACCCACGCCCATGTCTATGAGCATGTGACAGGCCGCTTTGGCCTGAACGCGGACATGGTGGGCGTGCAATCGGGCGTCACCACTTTGGTCGATCAGGGCGGACCAAGCTGCATGACCCTGGGCGGTTTCCGGCACTATGTGTCGGAGGCGTCGCACTCGCGGGTTCTGTGCTTCATCTCCTGCTACCTCGTGGGCGGGCTGGAGGGCCATTACTACCCGGAGCTTTATGGACCGAATGGCGTCAATGTCGATCACACGGTGCGGGTTGCCAGGGCAAATCCCGATCTGGTGCGCGGCATCAAGGCCCATGCCGAGATCGGCGGCCAATCGCGCTGGGGCCTGGAAGTCATCCGCATGGGCAAGGAGATTTCGCGCCAGGCCGGACTGCCGCTCTATATCCATCTTGGCCAATTGTGGCCAACCAAGGATGGCGCGGTGCCCGATGCCGATGAGCTGGTGCGCGAGCTGGTGCCGCTGATGGAAAAGGGCGATGTGCTGGCGCATCCCTTTACGCGTCATCCGGGCGGCTTCATTTCAAGTACGGGCGAAGTACATCCGGTCGTGTATGAGGCGCTGGCGCGCGGCGTGACGGTGGATATAGGTCACGGTTCGCATTTCAGCTTTGATATGGCGAAGCGCGTGCTGGACGCAGGCATCATGCCTTTCACCCTTGGCGCGGACCTGCATGGATACAATGTGAAGGCCCCGCCGAAGGACAAGGATACCAGCAAGCGCGAGGACAATCCTTTCTTCGGTGTCGCTCCCTTCAGCCTGGCCATCGCGATGTCCGAACTGCTGGCGATGGGCATGAAACTGGAGGACATCATCCCCCTGGTGACCGCCAATCCCGCGACCATGCTGGACCGCAGCGACTCGCTGGGATCGCTTGCGGTGGGACGGGAGGCGGATGTCAGTGTGTTCGAGGTGCTGAATGGCCGCTTCCGCCTCACCGACAATAGCGGTGCGGAAATGATGGCGGACAAGCTCATTCGGCCGGATTTCTGCCTGCGCGGCGGTGTGCGGCATGACAGCAATTCACCGCTGATCCCGCCGCTGGCCGCGGCGTAGCAGGCGGCGCAGCATCGACAGGATCGCGGCGGCGAACAAACCGAAACCGCCCTGCGGCTTTTCCGACACCGCGCCGCCCTGCGCGAGGGTCGCGATGTTCGCCGTGAATTGCTGCAGCAGCCTGTCCACGATATCGGCCACTACTGCGCCGCGCCCGAACTGGGCCAACGGGCCACTGAGGCGATAGACGATTTCCGCTGCGAGCATCGCGTGACCCGCGCCAGCGGGCGTGACTGCGAACCGCACCTCGCCTGCCGCCATGGAACGGCTGAGACGGTCGCCGCCGCTGCCGCGAACCAGACCGCTACGGCTTGCATCGTCATATATAACATGGGCGTTGCCGCCGAAGCTGGCGCGCATCGGACCGATGGCGACCGTGAAACTGCCTTTGACGTGGCCGTCTGGTGTCACTGTATCGATAGCGGCACCGGGCAGCGCGGCGGCGACGCGTTGGATATCCTTCAGTTCGCGCCACAGATGGTCCGCACTCACGGCGATTGCGACGTTGCGGCTGAGGGTGACGCCGCCTTCCAGACTGGCCGTCGGCTCGACCGCACCCGTGGGGGGCGCCGATGATGTCGCGATGGCAGGCGATGCTTCGGCCGAAGCGGCAAGCGCAACGCGCTTTATCGGACGGATGGCGGGCGCCGGCACTCCTTCGGACAGCACTGCCTTTATCGCTGCGACAATGCCCGCATAGCCGGTGCAACGGCACAGATTGCCCGCCAGTTCTTCCCGGATGCGCGCTTCGTCCGCGTCCGGCAGGCGGGTTACGATATCGAAAGCGGTGGCCAGCATGCCCGGCGTGCAGAAGCCGCATTGCAGGGCATGGTGCTTCTTGAAGGACGCGCGCAACGCCGCCATCACCGGATCGTCCAGATAGCCTTCGATGGTGCGAATATCGGCATCCTGGCAGGCGGCGGTCATGGTGATGCAGCTGCGCGCCGGGCGGCCATCGATAAGGATCGTACAGGCGCCGCACACACCATGCTCACACCCCAGATGGGTGCCGGTGAGATTCATTTCCTCGCGCAGGAAATCGGCGAGATGGGTGCGCGGTTCGGCGTCCCCGCTTTGTTCGCGGCCATTGATACGAAGATGGATGCGCGTCATGCGGCCACCATCGCCAACGCGCGTGTCAACGCCGCCGCGTGCATCGCCGCCGATGCGGCATCCAGTTCGGGCGCGGCACACGCCACGGCCCGCGCGGGCGTGATGCTGCCCGTCATGATCGCTTCGGCATCCGGCAGCAAAACAGGCGGGCGCTCGATTGCGCCCAGCAGAATACGCGTCTGGTTGCGCGCCGGATCGAGCAGAACAGCAGCGCTGGCCTTGGCGAACTCGCCGGTCTTGCGGCAGAATTTCCAATAGGCCCAGCGCGCCTGCAGAGTCCGGCGCGGCACGATCACGCGGGCGATAATTTCGTCCGCCGCGAGCACCGTCGCGAATGGTCCGGTGAAGAATTGTTCCAGCTTGACGGTGCGTTCGGCGTCTGATCGCGTCAGCACCACCGACGCGTCCAGCGCCGTCAGCGCATTGACCCAATCGGCGGCGGGATCGGCGTGAGCAAGGCTGCCGCCGATGGTGCCGCGGTTGCGAACCGCGCGATAGGCGATGCGCCGCGCCACCGTCTGCATCCATCCTGGCGTGGCATCGGGCACAACACCATCCTCCATCTCGGCATGGGTAACGGCTGCGCCGTAATGGACCGCATCCGGTGTTTCCGTCACAGCGCGCAGGTCGGCGGCGCGCGACACATCCACCAGTCCACTGGGCCGCGCGAGCCGCAAATTCAGAATCGGCCCCAGCGACTGCCCGCCCGCGATCACTTTCGCTTCAGGCGATGAAAGCATGCGCACGGCATCCGTTGCGCTGGCCGCTGCGGCGTAAGACAGCGAAGCCGCTTTCATCGCGCAGCCTTTGCCAGCACCGACAACAGCCGCTCCGGCGTGATGGGCAGCTCACCGATTTCCGCACCCAGCGGCCTGATCGCATCATTCACCGCATTAGCGATGGCGGCGGGCGGGCCGATGGCGCCGCTTTCGCCAATGCCCTTCTGGCCGAAGAAGCTGATCGGAGACGGGGTTTCCATATGGTCGATCACCAGCGCGGGAATCTCCGCGGCGCCGGGCAGATGATAATCGGCCAAGGTTGATGCCAATGGCTGGCCGTTCGCGTCGAATGCCATTTCTTCATATAGCGCCGTGCCGATGCCTTGGGCCGTACCGCCACAGACCTGACCATCCACCACCATCGGATTGATCAGAACGCCACCATCCTCGACGATGCGATAGTCGAGAATCTCTACATCGCCCAGATTTATATCCACCGCGACCAGCGCGGCATGACAGGCATAGGAGAAGGTTCCGGTGTCGCGAACGGTGCGATAGCCTTGCGTCACTTCCAGCCCGCCGGGATTCACATTCGCAGGCAAATCCTGCGGGCGCAGATACCAGACCTCACCGATCTGTTTCAGACTCACCTGTCCTGCTGGTCCGCGCGCGAAGCCGTCAGCCAGCGTGATCATGTCGGGCGAAGTTTGCAACAGATGCGCGGCGATGGTGCGGATACGTGTTCCGAGGATTTCGCAGGCCGACGCCACTGCGCCGCCTGCCATCACGATGCAGCGCGAACCCCAGGTGCCTGTGGAATAGGGTGTCAGCGCCGTGTCGCCATGCACCACCTTCACGGCGGAAGGCGCGATGCCGATCATCTGGTTGGCGATCTGCGCCAGCGTGGTTTCCAGGCTCTGCCCGTGGCTCTGCACACCGACGCGCAACTCAAGACCGCCGTCAGGCGTCAACCGCGCCGTGGCCTGTTCCAGGCCCGGGACCATGGGGATACCCCAGCCGGAATAGACAGAGGTGCCATGCGCCGCCTGCTCACAGAAGATGGCGAAACCGACGCCGATGCGGCGGCCATCCTTCTCCGGCTTCTGTTGCCGCGCCCGGATGGCGGGAAGGTCGATCAGCGCCTCGGCGCGTCTGAGGCATTCCGGATAATCGCCGCTGTCGAAGATTTTGTTGGTGATGTTGACGAAAGGCATCTCCTCCGGCGTCGCCAGGTTGCGGCGGCGCATCTCGCTGGGCTCCATGCCCAGTTCGTGCGCCAGCGCGCCCATGATGATTTCGATAGCGAAGCAGGTGCCCGCCCGCGCCACGCCGCGATAGGGCAGGATCGGCGGCTTGTTGGATGCGATGGAGCGGGTGTGGCAGCGATAGCCCGCCATCTTGTAGGGGCCGGGCAGGATAGACGCTACCTGCGCCGCTTCCAGACAGGCGGAGAATGGATAGGCCGAGTAGGCGCCGGAATCGACGATGGCATCGCAATCCACCGCGAGCAGCGTGCCGTCCTTCGCAGCGTAACCGGCGATCTCGTAATAATGCTCGCGGCAATTGGCGTTGCCCGTCAGGGCTTCGCGCCGGTCCTCGATCCAGCGCAGCGGGCGCTTCAGCTTGAGCGCCAAGGACACCGCCGTGGCCAGGCGC
>JAFIHO010000362.1 GCA_017849395.1 Hyphomicrobiales bacterium | reverse complement strand
GTGGAAGGGCCGGGTTTTCAGGCTGGCCCGGCAATCGGTCCGGGCGGCGCTGGCGGCGCTTTAGATTTCCGGGCGGCTGGGGTATAGCAGCCACCTACGCACCCGTAGCTCAGCTGGATAGAGTGCTGCCCTCCGAAGGCAGAGGTCACAGGTTCGAATCCTGTCGGGTGCGCCAATAATTCCAATCAAATGAGTTTTGCGGCTCCAGGAACTCCTTTTCGGAGTTTCTTGGCTATCGGCTGGAAGGATTGGATTTGCTCAGTCCGGTTCCGGTTGCGAGCGGCTATTTATGCCGCCCGTTCCAGTTCCTGTCTTGGACCGAAGAATTCAAAATGCACCTGCGACGCCGGAATGCCCCATTTCAGCAGATCGTGATAGATGGACACCATGAAGGGCTGTGGCCCGCAGAAATAGTAATCCGCATCCCGCCCGGTAAGCAGACCTTCCAGATATTCCGCTGTGACAAGCCCGGTGGTGGCATTGCCTGTGCGCTCACCGGCATCGCTGTAGCGGTAATAGGCTTTCAGATTGTCATGACGTTGCGACAATAGAGCCGACGCCTTGCCAAAGGCCTGTACCTCCTCATTCAACACCGCGTGAACGAAGATGATTTCCCGCTTCGGGAAAGCTTCGAGCGCGGAAAGCAGAATGCTCATGATCGGCGTGATGCCGACGCCCGCGGCAAGCAGAACCAGCGGGCGCTCATGCCTTTCGGTTACATCGAGGAAAAACTCGCCACATGGCGGCGCAATTTCGATCACGTCGCCCGATTCGATCATATCGTGCAGCATGTTGGAAACATATCCCGCCGGCGTGTTCGCTTCAGGCGGCAGTTCGCGTTTCACGCTGATGCGCAAGTGCGGCTGTCCCGGTTTGTCGGACAGGCTGTAGTTTCGCATGGTGCTCTTCCCATCCGGGGTATTGACCCGCACGGTGATATACTGCCCAGGCTTGAACGACGGCAGCGGGGCGCCATCGGCCGCGACCAGATAGAATGACGTGATGTTGCTGCTTTCTTGTTCCTTGCGGCTGACGCGGAATGATTTGAAGCCTTCCCAGCCGCCGGGCTTCCCGGCGTTTTCGTCATAAATTTGTTTTTCGCGGCCGATCAGAATATCCGCCAGAAAACCGTAGGCTTCGCCCCATGCGTTGATCACCGCATCGGTTGCACCCGCACCCAATACTTCCCGTATGGACGCGAGCAGATTTTCTCCGACAATCGGGTAATGCTCCGGCTTGATCATCAACGAGGCATGTTTTTGCGCGATGAGTTCCACCGCGCCGCCCAGCACTTCCAGATTATCGATGTTGGCGGCATAGGCCGTGATGGCGCCTGCCAAGGCGCGCTGCTGTTTGCCAGCCGTCTGATTTGCCGGATTGAAGAAGGGAGCGACCTCCGGGTTATGCAGGAACATGCGCTTGTAAAAATGCCTGGTGAGCGCTTCCCCATGCTCTGCGAGAATGGGGGCGGTGGATTTTACAATGGCAATGGTTTCTGCGTTTAACACGGAGGCTCCCTCATAATATGTATTTCTTATACATATTATGCTTATACTGTCGTTACCCGATTTTGCAAGGAGATTTATGCAGCTTACGCAATTCACCGATTACGGCTTGCGCAGCCTCATGTATCTGGCCGCCCAGCCGGACAGATTGTGCAGCGTGCGTGAAATCGCAGAGCATTACGGCATTTCGCGCAATCATCTGGTCAAGGTGGCGCACCGCCTTGCTCAACTGGGATATATCAGCAGCAGCAAGGGCAAAGGCGGTGGCATTCAACTGGCGCGGAAGGCCGAAACGCTCCGCCTAGGCGATCTTGTGCGGGAGTTGGAGCCCAACATGAATCTGGTCGAATGCTTCAACCGGGAAACAAATACATGCACTGTCGTCAGCGCCTGTGCCCTTAAGCATTTTCTGGCCGACGCGAATGGGGCTTTTATCAAGACGCTTAATCAGCATACGCTTGGCGATACTGTGGCCGACAAGAAACTGTTCCGGAAACGGCCTGTTTGAGAGGCTGTCGGAAGCGGTTCAGCCCCACCCTACTCCGCCATCACCTCGCCCGATCCGCCCAACTCGCGCGGGAAATCCTTAAGCTTGGGCAGTCCATCACGCATGGGCAGCACCGTCTCCGCATAATTCACATGCACGCCCGGCTTGAACGGCAGGCTTGGAATGGTCGCGGCATAGACATCGACCAGGCCGAAGCCCGGATGGACCGTCATCAGATGGCCGCCGCACCGGCTGCAGTATTGCCGCTCGCTGGACGGCGCGCCGATGAAGGTGGCGACATTCTGCGCGCCGCGCGTCACCCGCACCGCATCCGGCTTCCACAGCGTGAAGGCATTCACGGGCCCCGCCGACCAGGAGCGGCAGGAACGGCAGTGGCAATAGCCCATGCCTTCCGGCGCGCCCGTCACTTCGATTTCCACGGCGCCGCAGAAACAGGCGCCCCTGTGCTTGTCGTTCATGGCATCCTCAGCGCTTGGTGATGACGATTTGCAGATATTCGGAGGGCACCACCATGGTGCCGTCCCGCGCGATATTGAAACGCGCGATCAGTGCCTTGATGTCGGCGTGAAGCCGGCTTTGCCCCTGCGCGTCCAAGGCCTCGAACTCCTTCAGCACCGGGCCGTAATAGGTGCGGAAGATCTCGATCCAGTGCTCGTCACTGTGATAGCGCATGACGAAATTGCGGGCCTCGGTCTTGCAGGAATGGGCATGCTGCAGCCCGAACAGGTCCAGAACATGGGCGCGTGTGCCCCATAGCGCGGGCGAGCGGGTGCCGGGCGCGGGCGGCACATGACGGCCCACCGTGTTGAACAACTGGCCGATAAATCCGTCCGGCGTCCAGTTGGCCATCCCGATCTTGCCGCCGCTGCGGCAGACCCGCAGCATCGACCGCGCGGCGCGTTCATGCTCCGGCGTAAACATGACGCCGAAGGTTGAGGTAACGGCGTCAAAACTGTCGTCCGCGAAAGGCAACGCCTCGGCATCGGCGATTCCGGTCCTGAGGGTCAGGCCTTCGGCCAAGGCCCGCTGGCGCGCCCGATCCAGCAATTCGGGCACATAATCGGTGGCAGTCACTTCGCACCAGCGGCGCGCCGCCGCCAGGGCGGCATTGCCATTGCCCGCCGCCACATCCAGCACCCGCTGGCCACTGCGCAGATCCATGGCTTCGCAAAGTTCCTCGCCCACGATCTGAAGGGTGGTGCCGACCACTGCGAAATCGCCGGACGCCCACATTTTCTGCTGGCGCGACTTGAGGGCGGCGAAGTCGGGGGCGGTGGCCGGGAACAGGGCGACCGGATTGCAGACAACACTGTTCTTCATTATTTGCCTCCTTGCACGATGGCGGGCGCGCGTTGCGTGCCGCGGGAAGGCTTATGCAGGGCTTTGCTGCCTGGATGAATGACCGGACTTCCGGGAGTCATGACCGGAAATCCGCTTCGCATGGACGAGGCGTCATCCGATGAACGACACATTGTCGGAAGTGCTGAAGGCGGTGCGGCTAAAAGGGGCCGTGTTCTTCGATGTCGATGCCTCGGTGCCCTGGGTGGCGGAAGCGCCCGGCTCCGGGGTCGTGGCCCCGACCATCATGCCCGATTCCGAGCATGTGATGGAGTATCACGTCGTCACCAGCGGACGGTGCTGGGCGCAGATCGTCGGACGCAAGCTGGATCCCGTGCTGCTGGAAGCCGGAGACGTCGTCGCCTTTCCGCAAGGCGATGCGCATGTTCTGTCCAGCAATCCGGGCATGCGGGCCGCGCCTGATCTGTCGGGATTCCCGGATGCAAAAGCGTCTCTGCCGGTGCTGTTCAATCTGGATGGCGGCGGCGCGGAACGCGCGCATATCGTTTGCGGCTTTCTGGGTTGCGATGCGCGGCCCTTCAATCCGTTGCTGGAGGCGCTGCCGCCGATCCCGCATATCCGCGGGTCGCATGCGGAAGACGGCTGGCTGCGGCAGTTCACGCGCTTCGCGGTGATGGAGGCGAATGAAAAGCGCATGGGCGGCGGCGGCATCCTGTCGAAGCTGGGCGAACTGATGTTTGTCGATCTGGTGCGGCGCTATGTCGAAAGCCTGCCGCAGGAAAGCCGGGGCTGGCTGGGCGGCCTGCGTGACCGCCATACCGGCCGCGCGTTGCACCTGATCCACACCCAGCCGCGGCGCGACTGGACGCTGGAGGGACTGGCGAAGGAAGCCGGGCTGTCGCGTTCGTCTTTCGCGGAACGGTTCACCGGCTATGTCGGGATGCCGCCGATCCAGTATCTGCAGAAATGGCGGCTTCAGATGGCCGCCTCGCGGCTGTGCGAAGGCAACGCCACCATCGCCGTCATCGCGGCGGATATAGGTTATGAATCCGAGGCCGCCTTCAGCCGCGCGTTCAAGCGCGTCATTGGCGAGTCGCCTGCCGACTGGCGCAACAGCCGGACGGCGGGACGCCAATAGATCAGCCGCGTTCGCCCGTCGCAAGCCAGCGCGCGCATTCCGGGCCCAGTTCGTCCAGCGCGCGATGCTGATAGGCAACGCAATCACCGGCACTCAGCGTGCCTTGCCAGCGGCCATTGACGCCCTTGTTGATGAAGGTCTCCGCGCCGCCATCCCAGAAAGCGCCGCCCAGCGGCACGCTGGGTGCGGCGTTGGCCTTCATATAGTCGAAGCTGCAATGTTTCAGGATGTCCGGCCAGCGCGCTTCGTCTATGCGGATGCCCAGAAAGGACGCGATCTTGCGGATTTCACCCGGCATGTCCCTTTTCAGGCTCTCGAAATGCAGCAGCATGACATTGGGCAATGCACGGATCGCCCACCAGGACCGGACATTCTCCCAGAAGGGCCAGAAGGGATGGCCGTCGCGGTCCATCCAGTCCTGGTAATATTGCAGGATCGATTGCGGCGGCTTTTCGATGGGCGGACCCACACGGCCCGGCGAGTCGTTCAGCGCCTGATACCAGAGGTCATTGGCGTTGGCATGGTGGTTGTACATGCTCCAGACGACATCGCGGCCATCCCGTCCGATATAGATGTAGCGGGCGCGCGGCGAGACAACCAGCGCATCGACCGGCAGATGGGTTTTCAGGAAGCGCCGGTGCGTCTGTTTTTCCACTTCCGGCAATTTGATTTCCTTGGGTGGCACGCGCAGGTCCAGCCAGGGCGACATCTCGGCCACGGGCAGGTTCGGCTGGCCGTTGAAGATCAACTGGCTGACGATCTGCTGCAGCCAGGTCGTGCCGGATTTCGCATAGGTGGCGATGACGATGTCGTCGTCGCGGAACTGGAAATCGTTCCAGACGGTGGAATCGAAATGATGATTGTGCAGCTCGCGCTGCTTGCGCGGATATTGCGTGCTGTCCATGGCCCCTCCCCGCTCCGGTATGCCGGAGGCGGGGGGAGAAAAGCATAGGACAGATGCGCGGACAATTGTCCGAATCCACGGCCTGATGTGTCAGGCCATCCGCGAGGAAAGCGCGGCCAGGGCGCAGAGCCGAGCTTCGGTCAGGGATAATTGCCAGCCATCGGCATCGACAATCCGGCCTTGCGCGAAATCGTCCCGGATATTGGCCGCGATGGCGCTGCGGGACGAACCATCTGTTCCACAGCCGCGCATCAGGGCGGCGGTCAGCTTGTCCGCGTCCTCGCCGGGCAACGCCTTGACGCACAGCGCGCCAAGGGCGAGCGGCTGCTCGCGCAGCAGCGATAGCAAACGCTGTGCGGGCGTGCGGGCGAAGGCCGGGCGAACACCCAGCCAGACCGCCGTGCCGGCCAGCAGCGCGCCGAGCGAGCGGCGGGTGATGCGGCGCATCGCGTCCGTCATGCCAGGCGCTCCTTGATATGGTCGGCCAGGCGCAGCGCCAGAGCGACAATGGTGAGGGTGGGATTTGCCGTGCCGGTGGTGGGAAACACCGAACTGCCCGCGACATAGAGATTGGACGTGCCATGCACGCGGCAATCGGCGTCCACCACACCCTGCTTCGGGTCCCTGTGCATCCGTGTGGTGCCCATTGTGTGTTCGTCGCCATGCATGTCCGACGGCCAGTCATTGTCATTGTCGCTGACCAGGGTCTTCATGCGGCCCAGCCCGGAGCGGCCCACCTCGCGCGCCAGCAGGCGGTTGTTGAACACCGCACCGCGCTTGTCGGCGGCGCTTAGCCGCCAGTCCACCGCCACCTTGCGCAGGCCCAACGCATCGACATCCTTGCCCAGCGTGATGCGGCTGTCGGGATCGGGCATCTGTTCGGAGGTGCAGCGCATGGTGATGGCATTCACCGGCACGCCTTTGCCGCGCGTCATACGGTGCCAGCCATAGCTGGCGACCCCGCCCAGATCGCGCATCAATATGCCCAGATCCTTCATCACGTCCTGATGCGCCTGAAGACGCTTCAAGGCTTCCAGCCCTGCGACCTTGCCGACGTCCTGATGCATGCGGATTCGCATGCCCGGCAAACGCTCGCGGGCGCGGGTGGCTTCGGAAAGCGCGAAATAGGACACGAATTCGCGCGGCACGTCACGCTTGAACGTGTCGGCGCTGTCGCCATTCAGCATCTGGAAGTCGATATAGGGATCGGCGGGCGCGATCACCCCGCCGACATATTCCACATGCACCGCGAAGAAGCGGCCGACCAGATCATTGTCATTGCCCAGCCCGTTGCCGCCTTCGGCGCCGGATGACAGAAGCAGCCTGGTATTCTCCACCGCGCCGGTCGCCAGCACATAAATCTTGGCCTTCACCGTGAAGCGGCCATGCGGCAGCGCGCCGGCATCCAGGCGTTGCACATCACCGCCCTGCCGCCCGGTGACGAAGCGCAGCGCATTGGCGTTGAGATAGACCGTCAGCCGCGGCGCCTTGCGCAAACTTTCGCGATAGACCTCACCGAACCGCGTGGGCGGGCTTTTCTGCAAAACCTGGCAGATGAAGTGCGGCCCGTTGAAGGGCGCGGGAATGCGCGCGGGCGTGATGCCCCATTCATCCGGCCCATAGCCGAAAGGCCCCAACTGGCACACCGTCTGGGCGCGGCGGTACCAGGGTTCCAGATGCTTGCGTGGGAAGGGCCAGCCCGAATAGCGGACGCCGTCGCGGCTTTCAAAATCCAGATTGTCCATCACCGCGCACCAGCCTTCCCAGTGATTGGTGGTGCCGCCGAACCAGCGCAGGCGGATCGCCGTCAGGTCCTGATAGGGCCGCCCGATGCTTGTGCCGTCATAAAGGTCCTGGGTCTCGGCCTCGGCCTCCAGGCCGCCGCTTTCCAGCAGCGCGACGCGAAAGCCCGACTGCACGAATTCGCGCGCCATGGTGATGCCGGCTGCGCCGCCGCCGACGATACAAACTTCGGTTTCGAGCACCGTGCCATCCGGCAGCTTGCGCGCGTCCACAAACATCGAAACAGGCTTCCCGTGGAAATCCCCTGCCTCTTATAGCGGGTCCGGCCATTTTGTCAGGTTAACAGCCCCTCGCGCGGGCAGGCGGGATGTTGCAGTGTTTGGCCATGCTCCTTCCCGCCCTGCCGATAGGTTTTGGCCTGGTCGCCGCCACCGCGGCGGTAGCCCTGGCCGCCCGGCGGCTGGCCATTCCCCATTCGATCCTTCTGGTGCTGGCCGGGCTGGCGGCGGGGTTCCTGCCGGGCGTGCCGCGCATCGAACTGAGCCCCGAGCTGGTGCTGACCCTGTTGCTGCCGCCGCTTCTTTATTCCTCGGGCGTCGGCATGAGCTGGCGCGGCTTCAAGGAGAATCTGCAGCCCATCCTGCTGCTGGCGGTGGGCTGCGTGATCTTCACCGCCTCGGTCGTGGCGGTGCTTTGTCATTATGTGCTGCACCTGCCGCTGGCGGTGGGGTTCCTGCTGGGCGCGGTGGTGTCGCCGCCCGACGCGGTCGCGCCCATGGCCATCGCGCGGCGGTTCAAGGTGCCGGGCCGCATCCTGACCATCCTGGAGGGCGAGGGTCTGGTGAACGACGCCACCGCCCTTATCCTTTTCAGCTTCGCGGTGGCGGCAGTGGTTCAGGGCCGCGCATTCTCCCTGGCCGACGCCACCACCCAATTCCTCATCATCGTGGCGGGCGAGATCGCCTGGGGCCTAGCGGTCGGCTGGGGCGCGCTGGCGCTGCGCCGCTGGACGCACGAGCCGCGGGTCGAGATGGTCGAGGCGCTGCTGACGCCCTTCGCGGCCTTCTGGATTCCCGAATTGATGGGCGGCTCGGGCGTGCTGGCCACGGTCACTGCCGGACTCTATGTCAGTTGGAACGGACCACGATTCATCGCGCCCGCCACGCGCCTGCAGGGTTTCTTTGTCTGGGACCTGACGGTCTATCTGGTTGAGGGCGTGATCTTTCTGCTCACCGGGCTGCAGGCCCGGGTGGTGGCCGAGGGGCTGGACCTGAAGCAATGGACATATTTCGCCCTGGCCAGCCTGCTGGTCTGCGGGACCATCATCGTGGTGCGTTTTGTGTGGGTGTTCTTCGCCACCTGGCTGCCGCGCGCGCTGTGGCCGCCCATGCGGGTCAGCAATCCCACGCCGCCCTGGCAGGCGATCTTCCTGGTCGCCTTCACCGGGATAAGGGGCGTGGTGTCGCTGGCGGCGGCCCTGTCCATTCCCCTGATGGCGGGCGATGCGCCCTTTCCCGCGCGCGGGCTTGTGCTGCTGGTGACCTTCGCGGTGATCCTTGTGACGCTGGTGGGCCAGGGCCTGACATTTCCCTGGGTGATCCGAAAACTGGGGCTGGTGGAGATGGGGCGGGCCGAAGCCCATGAGGCCAAGCAGCATGAAGTGGCGGCGCGGGTCCATGCCATCGACGCGGCGCTGGCGCGGCTGGATGCGCTGGAGGGCGCGGCGTCCGATCCCGATACGGTGGCGGCGCTGCGGCGGCGGCATGAAGACCGGCGCGCCTATTTCGTCGCGGCCTGCCGCGATCTGGCGCAGGGCCATGCGATCCTGTCGGCCTCGGTCCTGCAACTGCGCTTTCTGAACGCGGAACGCGCGGCGATTGCCGATCTTTATGCCAGGGGCGAGATCGACGACGATGCCCGCCGCCGAATCGAGCGGGAACTGGACCTGGAGGATTCCCGCATCCGCCACAGCGCGGAGAGCGGAGGGATCAGATAGGCGCGGCCTCTATGGCCTTTTCCAGACCAGCATCTTGCTCGTCAAAACCTGCACCGTTTCGCCGCGCTGGTTCCGGGTTTCGCTTTTCATGGTGATCATGCCCCGGTCCGGGCGGGAGCGTGACGGTGTCACCGCCATCACTTCGCTTTCCACCTGAAGGATGTCGTCCGGCCGCGTCGGGCGGGGCCAGGACAATTCGCAGCCCGCCCCGATCAGCCCGCCTGCGATGGGCATTCCGCTCTTGACCAAGAGCGACATGGTGATGGCGGCGGTGTGCCAGCCGCTTGCGGCCAGTGCGCCGAAGAACGTGTCCCTTGCCGCCTCTGCATCGAGATGGAAGGGCTGCGGATCGAATTGCGACG
>JAFIHO010000037.1 GCA_017849395.1 Hyphomicrobiales bacterium | reverse complement strand
GGTCGAAGGAGGTTCATGCCGCCGTCGATGCCTTCGTGGCGCACTATCACGACTATTTCGCGCGCAACAACGAGAAGAGCCCGCAGAAGAAAAAGGAACTCGATCCGCTGCCGCGTGTGATCCTGGTGCCGGGCGTTGGCCTGTTCGGCGTCGGCGCCAGCGCCAAGGATGCCGCCATCGCCTCTGACATCGCCGAGAACACGGTGGATGTCATCACCGACGCGGAAGCCATCGGCGAATACAAGCCGATCAGCGAATTCGACATGTTCGAAGTGGAATATTGGTCGCTGGAACAGGCCAAGCTGGGCAAGTCCAATGAAAAAGCGCTGGCCCGCCAGGTAGCGGTGATCACCGGCGGCGGCTCGGGCATCGGCGCGGCCACCGCAAAAGCGATGGCGGCGCAGGGCGCGGAAGTGGCCGTGCTGGACCGCGATCTCGACGCGGCGAAAGCCGTCGCAAAAAAGATTGGCGGCAAGGCGCTGGCGGTATCCTGCGACGTGACCGATCCGATAAGCGTGCGCGCCGCGTTCGATACGGTGGTGTCGGCCTTTGGCGGCGTGGACATTGTCGTCTCCAACGCGGGCGCGGCCTGGCAGGGCACCATCGGCAAGGTGGATGACGAAACCCTGCGCAAGAGTTTCGAGCTGAATTTCTGGGCGCATCAGAGCGTTGCCCAGCACGCCACCCGCATCATGCAGGCGCAAGGAACCTTCGGCTGCCTGCTGTTCAACACCTCGAAACAGGCGATCAATCCGGGCAAGGATTTTGGCCCCTATGGCCTGCCCAAGGCGGCGACCCTGTTCCTGGTCAAGCAATATGCGCTTGATCACGGCAAGGACGGCATCCGCGCCAATGCGGTCAATGCCGATCGTATCCGCACCGGCCTGCTCACCGACGAAATGGTGGCCGCCCGCTCCAAGGCACGCGGCGTCAGCGAAGCCGACTACATGAGCGGCAATCTGCTCAAGCGCGAAGTGACGGCGGAAGATGTGGCGGATGCGTTCGTCTATCTGGCCACCGCCACCAAGACCACGGCGGCGGTCGTCACCGTGGATGGCGGCAATATCGAAGCCTCGCTGCGTTAACCGGGATCGTCTCCCGCCCTTCCGGGGCGAGATCCGTTTGGTTAAGCTTTCCTTAAGCCTGTCACAGGCGCGGGGGGAGAGCAGGGGCGTGCGTTTCTTTGGCAGCATCATTCGCGCCTTTGCCGCGCTGGCTTTCGCGGCAGGCGGCCAGATCGACCTGTCCCGGACCGCTCTGCCGGGCAATGCCCGGACGTTTGTCAAGAATACAAATCTCAAGGCCTCCTGAGCTGCCAGCGCGCTGAAACATCACCGCCATAAATTATGCGCGTTTCCGGAAAGCGAAAGACGTGGATAGGGATTTACACGTCCTGTCCAAGGAGGGCCGTTGAAATCATTGGCGGATCGCGATGCAAATCCACCCCTTGTCCGCGCCGATTTAGCGCCCGACGATGTTCAGTCCGTCACTATCGAACGACATAGGCTATCTTCACCGCGCTGCGCCGTTCTTCAGTAAGAAATGTGCGTGCGGTGTGGTGATACTGAATTTCGATGTTGCGATCTCCAGTCCAGCGCAAATGTGCAGTCGGACCGCCGGATGAGATAGTTGGACCATCTCCAGGCAGATCGGCGACGAAGATGTTCCCGCCGAGGTTTCCGAGCTGGACGCCTTTGGGGTATACGGACGCCTGGGTCGAAAAGCTTGTCGTCACGCCGCAGTCGCGTTGAAACAGAAAGGCCGTGTAACGCCCGTCCGGGCTGGGAAGCGCCTGGATGATTTCGTTGTTGCAGGTCGAGCCCGCGAGAATCCAACCAGACCCGACCAGCAGCAGAAGGATGACGAACTGGGTGCCAGCTACGGTGGCGCTCCAATTCACGATCCGCCTGAACCATCCGTGCATTCGCCACCCGGCAAACTTCGTCTTGCGTGCTCAATGAAGGTATAATCATTGCTTTAACCAGTCATGGCCAGACACTCTTGGCCAAACTGGTGACAAACGCACTGACGATGGCCCGCACTCCGGCGGGCCATGCCAAAATGTGCAGGGTTGCGAAATTGAGCGGCTAGTTCGCGAACCGGAAATGCATCACGTCGCCGTCAGCGACGACGTAATCCTTGCCTTCCAGCCTGAACTTCCCCGCTTCGCGCGCACCCGCCTCGCCCTTGCCCGAAACATAATCGGAATAGGCGATGGTTTCGGCGCGGATGAAGCCCTGCTCGAAATCACTATGGATGACGCCCGCCGCCTGGGGCGCGCGCGAGCCCCTGGTCACCGTCCAGGCGCGTGTTTCCTTCGGTCCCACCGTGAAGAAGGTCAAAAGGCCCAACAATTCGTAACCGGCGCGGATCATGCGGTTCAGGCCCGGCTCCTCCAGCCCCAGACTGTCGAGGAAATCCTTGCGATCCTCGATGGGCATCTGCGCGATCTCTTCCTCGATCTTGGCGGAGATCACCACGCTGCGGGCGCCTTCGGCCTTGGCCATCGCCTCCACCTTGGCGGAGATCGCGTTGCCCGTGGCGGCGCTTCCTTCCTCCACATTGCACACATACAAAACCGGCTTCGCCGTCATCAGGCCAAGCTGGCTGTAGGGGCCGCGCTCCTCGGGCGTTAGCTCGGCGCGACGCGCGGGCTTGCCGTCACGCAGCAGGGCCACCGCCTTCATCATCAATGCGAGCTGTTCCTTGGCTTCCTTCTCGCCGGAGTTGGCTTTCTTCTCCAGCGGCTTGATGCGCTTCTCCAGGCTTTCCAGGTCCGCCAGCATCAGTTCGGTTTCCACCGTCTCCGCATCGGAGATGGGATCGATGCGGCCTTCGACATGGGTGATGTCGTCATCCTCGAAACAGCGTAGCACATGCGCCACCGCATCCACTTCGCGTATCGTGGCCAGGAACTGGTTGCCCAGCCCTTCGCCCTTGGATGCGCCGCGCACCAGTCCGGCAATGTCCACGAAGGTGATGCGGGTGGGGATGATCTCCT
>JAFIHO010000036.1 GCA_017849395.1 Hyphomicrobiales bacterium | reverse complement strand
TGGCGTAGAGCAGCAGGGTCTTCAGCACGACCGACGCGGCAGCGACCTGATAGCCACGGCCGGTGAAAAGAAAATTCAGCACCAAGCCCAGGCTGATCAGGAATACCGCGAACTGGATCGGCGCCAGCACGCCCTGTACCAGCGTCCAGGGGGTCGAATCGCGCCGTGCGCGTTCTTCCGATGTATAAAGTGGGGGGCGGGAAGCCTGGTGCAGGGCGGCCCGCGATCCCGATGTGGCTGACCAGGGGCAGGGCGCGATTCGTTCGATCAGCGCGTCGAACAAGGACGACAATATCCCGGGATTCTTCAGATTTTCCGTCTTGAAGCCATTCCGGCGGGGGCCGCCTGGCTGGCTGATCGAGAAGCCGGGTGTAAGGCTAGGCCAATTCCAGGGATCGACTGTCATTATTGCCTCGCTTCCGGGGATCGGCGCTACCCCTGTCAAAGTAGAGACCCCTCAGAAGCCTATTGTCAAATAAATTGAACGTCTATAAAAATTGACACATGTGGTGCGACAAAGTGGCTATGCAAAATTTTGCCGCAGGGCCAGGGTGGCGTTTACGGAATGCGCTTCAAGCGTTAGCGTTTGATGAAAAGCTTGGTTGTTCCAATAAACGGAACGGAAAATACAAGGTGACGGCTACCAGATCATAAGCCTGAAGGTGCCGCGCTCTTTGGCGCGGAACCCCTCCAGTGGGCTGTATTTGTTGGGGTGCTTGCCTGACCCCAAGGGACGGAGGGGACAGAATGACAATAAATTTTGACACAACAGACGTGGGATGTGGCCTTACGTCAGACATGAATGACAAAGGCATTCCGGACAATTGTGGCGGCGAGATCGACTGGGCGGCAGGCCTGCGAGGGCTTTCGCTTTATCAGGGCAAATCCGGCTCCAATGCGAATGGCGGCTTGCTGACAAAGGTTATTGAAGGGGAAATCATTCCCCGATTGCTCATGGCCCACCGCAACTTTCAAATCCCCGCGGCCAGCCCCAGGGCGCTGCCCGTCATGGACAGCGCCATGTTTGCCCAGCTTGTCCTGGACAGCGAGGCTGACGAAATCGTCGAGCATGTCCAGATCCTGCTGGACCAGGGAATCCCGCTGGAACGCATTTTCATGGATTTGCTGGCGCCGGTCGCGCGCAGGCTGGGTGAATTCTGGCTGGAAGACCAGTGCACCTTCACCGAAGTCACGCTCGGTCTGTCGCGTCTGCACCAGGTGCTGCATGAGATCAGCCGGCGCAATCGCGCCACCTATTTTTCAGATCAGAAGCGCAGGGCATTTTTTGCCCCCGTGCCCGGCGAACAGCACACGTTCGGAGTTTCGATGCTGGACGAATTCTTCCTTCATGCGGGATGGGAGACGGCTTGCGAGCACGCCCCTTCGAACGCCAGCATCCTGAAGGTTGCTGCGACACAAAGCCTCGACATCATTGGCTTTTCGGTCGGTTGCCAAGAGTTTCTCGATCCTCTATCCGATCTGATCGACAAGACACGCAAGGCGTCTTGCAACCGCGATCTGACGATCATGGTTGGTGGCGGCCTCTTTATCGATAACCGCGATCTGGCGGGCAGGTTCGGCAACGCGACGATTGTCGCCGATGGCGTCCATGCCGTTCAGGTCGCCGAGGAAACGGTTTCCCGCATCCGTCAGAGGAGCGAAGCCGGAAAACTTGTCTGAAGACATGGTGAACTGTTGAGCAAGATGCAGCCAATCCAAACCAGCGCGCAATTCAAGTGGCCCCGGGCCACGATCGGCGATCTTGACGCCGAAACCGCCGCGCGTGTGATGGCCGCGTCCAGCGACGTGGCCATGGTGATCGACCGCGAAGGCGTGATCCGTGATGTCGCTGTGGCCAATTCCGATCTGTCCCTCGAAGGTTTTTCTGACATTGTCGAGCGGCGCTGGATTGACACGGTGACATCCGAAAGCCGCCGCAAGGTCGAGGAAATGCTGCGCGATGCAGCCGAAAATAGCGGCGCGCGTTGGCGCGAGATCAACCAACAATCCACCCGTGGCGCGATACCGTTTCGCTATGTCGCGCTGGATGCCGGTCGCGATGGGAAGGTTATTGCCCTGGGCCGCGATCTTCGCGGCGTGGCCGCTTTGCAGCAGCGCCTGCTCAACGCCCAGCAATCCATGGAGCGTGATTACGTCCGCCTGCGCCAGGCCGAGTCGCGCTACCGCGTGCTGTTCCAGATCACATCCGAGGCGGTGCTGATCGTCGACCAGGCCACCAAGAAGATCGTGGAAGCCAATCCCGCCGCCGGAAACGTGCTGGGCGTTCTGCACGGCACGCTGCTGGGCCAGTCATTCACCAGGCTTTTCCATCCCGATGCGCGTGATACCGCCCTGGCCCTCTTGAGCGACACCAGCGCCGCCATACAGACAGAGCCGGTGCGGGTACGGCTGGCGGATGGCCGCAATGACTATGCGGCTTCCGCGTCCCTGTTCCGCCAGGACAATGTCACGCATGTCCTGGTGCGGCTCCTGTCGCTCAAGGCGGATGTCCCGGTCGCGGAGGATGACGCGAAGCTGAAACTGCATCGGGTGATCAATCGCATTCCCGACGCCTTCGTCGTTACCGACGAGTCGCTCGGCATTCTGGACGCCAATCTTGCTTTCCTGGAACTGGCGCAACTCGCCAGTGGCGATGCCGCCAAAGGCCAGTCGCTGAATCGCTTCCTGGGGCGCCCTGGCATCGACCTGGCGGTCTTGTCCGCCAACCTGCGTGAGCATGGCTGGGTGCGCAATTTCGGCACCATCATCCGCACCACGTATGGCGCGCAGGAGGAGGTGGAACTGTCCGGCGTGCTGGTGCGCGAGGGTGGAGAATCCTACATCGGCCTGGTCATTCGCACCGCCAAGCGTGAGCCGGTTGTCGCGGCGGAAAAGCCCCGCGAACTGCCCCGGACCGCCGAACAGCTTACCCAGCTTGTGGGGCGCGTATCGCTGCGCGAGATCGTGGGAGAAACCACCGATGTCATCGAGCGCATGTGCATCGAGGCGGCGCTGAACCTGACCAGCAACAACCGCGCGTCCGCGGCGGAACTGCTGGGCCTCAGCCGGCAGAGCCTCTATTCCAAGCTAAATCGTTTCGGGCTGGGAAACTCCGACCCGGATGCCGGCGCGCCGGATTAGCCGCGCGCAACTTTCCAAAATATAGACGCCCTCCAAGTGTCCATTCTGTTGACAGTTTCAAACTGTCAATTCAGAGTTACACTTATGGCGTCGACCGATACCGCTATTCCGCCGCTGACTGTCCCCGCACCCGCAGCGGTGCTGGAATTGTTCAAGCCCATGACCTGGTTTCCGCCGATGTGGGCCTTCATGTGTGGCGTCGTGTCTTCCGGCGTGCCGCTGTCGTCGCGCTGGCCATTGCTGCTCGGCGGGATTGTGCTGGCGGGGCCTCTGATCTGCGCCACAAGCCAGGCGATCAACGACTGGTTCGACCGCCATGTCGATGCCATCAACGAGCCAGGCAGGCCCATACCCTCCGGCCGGATACCGGGACGCTGGGGCTTATGGATCGCGATTGCCTGGACGGTTGTGTCGCTTCTGTTTTCGACGCTGTTGGGCGAGGCGGTTTTCGTTGCCGCCATTCTGGGCCTGTTCCTGTCCTGGGCCTACAGCGCTCCACCGTTGCGCCTCAAGCAAAGCGGCTGGTTCGGTCCCGCCGCGGTCGCGCTGTCCTATGAAGGACTGACCTGGTTCACCGGCGCGGCGGTGATGACCGGCGGCTTGCCCAACGGCTACATCCTGTTTCTGGTCATCGCCTTCAGCGTCGGCGCGCATGGCATCATGACCTTGAATGATTTCAAGGCGGTGGAAGGCGACCAGCGCACGGGCATCCGTTCCCTCCCGGTGGAGCTGGGGGTCGATAACGCGGCGCTGATTGCCTGCGCCATGATGGCGCTGCCCCAGATCGTCGTGGTGATCCGGCTGGCAAGCTGGGGCAGGCCTTTCCACGCGGCCACTGTCGGACTGTTCGTGGCGGCGCAACTCCTTCTCATGACTCGGCTGCTGCGCGATCCGCGCAAATACGCACCCTGGTACAATGCCACCGGCACGACCCTGTTTGTTCTGGGCATGCTGGTCTGCGCCTTCGCCGTCAGACCTTTTTCAGGAGCATAATAGATGGAGTCCGCATCGCTGGGATGGCCGGGCATTGTGCGGCTTGGGCTTGTGCAGAGCGCGCTGGGCGCCATCGTGGTGCTGGCGACATCGACCCTGAACCGGGTGATGGTGGTGGAGATGGCGCTGCCCGCCGCCCTGCCGGCAGCGCTGGTTGCCTGGCACTATGCCGTGCAGCTTTCCCGTCCGCGCTGGGGGCATGGCTCGGATCGCGGAATACGCCGCACCGCATTGATCATCTATGGCATGGGCATACTTGCGATGGGTGCGGTCCTGGCGGCGAACGCCACGGTGGCGCTGCGCGATTGGCCGTTTCTGGGCACAAGCCTGGCCGTGATCTCTTTTGCGATGATCGGCGCGGGCGTATCGGCGAGCGGCACGTCGCTGCTGGCGCTTCTGGCCTCCAGGGTTGCGCCGGAAAGACGGCCCGCCGCGGCGGCCATTGTCTGGGTGATGATGATCGTTGGCATCGTGGTCACCGCGATTGTCGCCGGACAGTTGCTTGATCCTTATTCCGCCCAGCGGCTGGTGCTGGTGGCGTCCGGTGTGGCGTTGGCGGCTTTCGTCGTGACCTTGCTCGCCGTGCGCGGTGTTGAATCCTGGCTCGCGCCGGTGCGGACTGACGCGGCTGCGCCGGCCGTCTCCTTTTCCACGGCGTTGCGCGATATCTGGAAAGAGAAGCTGGCCCGCGACTTCACGCTGTTCGTGTTCATTTCCATGCTCGCCTACAGCGCCCAGGATCTGATCCTGGAACCCTTTTCGGGTCTGTTGTTCGGCTATTCGCTGGGCAAATCCACCCAGCTTGCGGGCTTGCAGCATGGCGGTGTTCTGGCGGGTATGGTGCTCACCGGGGCGCTGGGCACCTTGCTGCGCGGTGACCGTACGCAATGGATGAAGGGCAGCATCGTGTTCGGGTGCGCCGCTTCCGCACTGATGCTCGCCGCCTTGTCCGCGTCCGGCTTCGCGGGCCCGGCCTGGCCCTTGGCGCCGCTGGTATTCGGCCTTGGCTTTGCCAACGGAATTTTTGCAGTGTCCGCGATCGGCTTGATGATGTCCTTCGCGGGCAGCGGACACCGCTCCGGTGAAGGCGTGCGAATGGGCGTGTGGGGCGCGGCCCAGGCGATCGGATTCGCGACGGGCGGTTTCGCCGGCGCGGCCGGACTGGATGTCATGCGGCGGCTGGTGTCGTCTCTGCCCGCCGCCTTCGCCACCATATTCCTGCTGGAAGCCGCCTTGTTTGCCGTGGCCGCGCTGTTCGCTGCCCGGTTGGGCCGGACCCAATCCCGCCGCGTGCTGGACAGCACATTGGCGCTTCCCGCGGGCAGTGCATGATGACCCAAACCTATGATGTGATTGTGGTGGGCGGAGGCCCTTCCGGGGCTACAGCGGCCGATGATCTGGCGCGGCGCGGACGCACGGTCGCGCTGCTGGACCGGCCCGGCCGCATAAAGCCTTGCGGGGGCGCGATCCCGCCGCGACTGATACGGGATTTCGCGATCCCGGAAAATCTCCTGGTCGCGCGCGCCCGGTCCGCCCGCATGGTTGCGCCATCCAACCGCGCCGTGGACATGCCGATAGAGAATGGCTTCGTGGGCATGGTGGACCGCGAGATGTTCGACGAATGGCTGCGCCTCCGCGCGGCGCAAGCGGGCGCAGAGCGGCTGACGGGCACATTCGAGACGTTGGAGCGCGATCAGGACGGCATGGCGTTGGTGGTATACCGCCCGCCCGGCGCTGCCGCCCATGAGCGGCTGACGCGCCTGCGCGCCCGCTGTGTGATCGGCGCCGATGGCGCCAATTCGGCTGTGGCGCGCGCGGCGATGCCCAAGGGCGACGAGCCCAGGAATGTCTTCGCCTATCACGAGATCGTGCGTTTCCCCAAGTCGGGTTTCGACGGGTCGCGCTGCGACATCTATTATCAGGGCCGGCTGTCGCCGGATTTCTATGCCTGGATATTTCCCCATGGCGATACCGCCAGCATCGGCGTGGGCAGCGCGCGCAAGGGATTTTCGCTGCGGGACGCGGTGAAAACCTTGCGCGCCGAAACGGACCTTGCCTCATGCGAAACCCTGCGGCGCGAAGGGGCGCCCATTCCGCTTCGCCCACGCCGCCGCTGGGACAATGGCCGCGATGTGCTGCTGGCCGGAGATGCGGCGGGCGTCGTGGCTCCGGCGTCGGGCGAGGGGATCTACTATGCGATGGTTGGCGGACGCTTGGCGGCCGACGCCGTCGAGGAATTCCTGGTGACGGGAAAAGCGCGTGCGCTGGCGCTGGCGCGCAAGCGCTTTCTCAAGGCGCACGGGCTGGTATTCTGGATTCTCGGTATCATGCAGTATTTCTGGTACGGCAGCGATGCGCGGCGCGAACGTTTCGTGAAGATATGCGCCGACCCGGACGTGCAGAAGCTGACCTGGGAATCCTACATGAACAAGGAACTGGCGCGTAAGAAGCCGGGGGCACATCTGCGCATCTTCCTCAACGATCTTGGACACCTGCTGGGCCTGGCGCGGACATGAGGCCCACGGCCCTGTGGAAGCCGGTCGCCACGGCTGCTTTTGCCGCCATTGCCGTTGCCAGTATCGGCGCGACCCTGACCGATCTGGGCCCCTGGTATCAGTCGCTGCGCGAGCCGTCCTGGAAACCGCCGGATGCCGCCTTCGGCGTTATCTGGACTGCGATATTTTCACTGGCGGCGATCTCCGGCGTTCTGGCCTGGCGGGCCGACCGCTCGGTGCGGGGGCGTCAGCGCATCCTTGGCCTTTTCGCCGTCAACGGATTTTTCAACCTGCTTTGGAGTTTGGTCTTTTTCAAGCTCCAGCGGCCCGACTATGCGCTGGTCGAGGTCGCCTTCCTGTGGCTGTCGATCCTCGCGCTCATTGCCCTGTTGTTTCGCAAGTCGCTCCCAGCGAGCCTTCTGCTGATTCCATACCTGCTGTGGGTCACTATCGCTGCGGCGCTCAATTACCAGGTCGTGGTGCTCAACGGACCCTTCGCCTGAGGCGCCCATGAGTGATTTGTTCGCATCCGGCCATGCCGTGGATCTGGTACTTCTGTTCCTGGTTCTGGAAGTTTTGATGATTGCCTGGGCCAGGCGCCGCTCGGCCGCAAATGCGATCACCGCAGCACTGCCGGGTGTGTGCCTGCTACTGGCCTTGCGGGCATCACTGACCGGCCAGGGATGGCCCTTTATCGCGCTTTGGATCGGCCTGTCGCTTCCGGCCCATCTGGCCGACCTGATGCGCCGCCCACCCTGAAGCGGGCGGGCATCAGGCGATACCTCCGCTACTTGGAATTCTGTTGCAGATAGGCGATCACGTCAGCCCTGTCCTGCGGCTTGGGAAGGCCGGGAAATATCATCTTGGTCCCGCGGACCATGGCCTGGGGATTTTTCAGATAGTCGAAAAGCTTCTGATGCGTCCAGACGATCCCGGACTTCTTGTTGGCGGCCGAGTAGCTGAAATTGGGAACTTGCCCGGCTGTACGGCCCACGACGCCATTGAGCGACGGGCCAACACGATTTTCGCCTGCCTTGATCGAGTGGCAGACCCCGCAGCGATTGAATATCTGCTTACCCTTGATGGGGTCACCCGACAGCTTCTTGCCCGCATCAGTGATATCGAGCGCAACGGGAGCGGCCAGAGCACTGCCCATCGTCGTGAACAGGATGGCAGCTGCACCGGCTCTCAGAACCAGACCCAATTTCATGGAAGCATCTCCTCGGTGGCTCCGCACCGACAGGAGCGGACAGACTATCTATGTCCTTCAATTATAGCATGAAGGAAATGGACACAACAATATGTCCAAAATAAATT
>JAFIHO010000035.1 GCA_017849395.1 Hyphomicrobiales bacterium | reverse complement strand
GTCATGGGCGGGCACAGCACTCATGATGGCTTCCGCCAGCGCCATGCCCATCAGCATGCCCCCCATGTCCTGGGGATGGACGCCATAGCTGTCGGACGTATCCACCCAGGCGCTGTCCGGCCGCCCCGTCGCCGGATCGCTGAGCGCGAAGGCATAGTCCACCAGCGCGCAACCCGCATGGGTGCGGCAGTACCAGCGGATGAACTGATTGACGAAAGCATTGTGACGCGACTGAGCGGCGTTGGCCGCATAGTCCTGCCGCGAGGGGATGGTACCGAAGAACAGAAAGATTCCCGCCGCGCGCAGCCGGTTGCAGATGGTGTAGAGATTATGGATCGTCGTGCCGGACGTGTTGATGTCGCCATGCGCGATGCTGGACGCCGGATCGTTGGTGCCGCCCAGCAGGTGGCAATAGCCGGGCCGATGGGCCAGCACGTCGCTGCCAAGGCGCGCCAGCATCTGGGCCGTGCTGTTGCCGCTGACCCCGGCATTGGCGGCAAGGGTCAGCCGCTGGCCGCAGATGGCGTTCGCCCCGGTGAAGAAGCGCAGACGGTTGACTGCCATGCCCGCGGCGGTGCCGGTGTTGCTGTTGCTGAGGCTGTCGCCGAGCAGGACGATGGTCCGGGGCAGCAGAGGCGGTTTGGCGGGAACGGACTTGGCCATGGTTCAGGCTCCCGTCCGCACCACGGCCTTTTGGCCGGTGGCACTTTTCAGATAGATGTCGCCCAGCGGAATCCCCGCGGCGAAATCCTCGCCGCCCAGCACAGGTTCGCCATAGGCATCGGAAGGCGCCGCCGCGCCCGCAGCGACCACCGCCCATTCGATGTCGAACACAGCGGCATCAGCCAGTGGCGCGATGCGGAGCGCGCGCGTCGCAAGGGTGGTGGTGACGGCCTTGGTCCAGCTTGCGGTAAGCGTGAAGGGTGAGCCCGCGGCGCTGCTGAAACCCAGCGGCGCGCGGATGGGCGCGACCACTTCGGCCACGCTGCCGTCGCCCATCTCCTTCAGGCGCTTGGACGCGCCCCCCAGTATGGCCTGGAGAATGTCGCTCATGCTTGTCCTTTCAAGGGTTGGAGGTATCGAGGAACAGCGCGCGTTCGCGCCGCCGCCGCGCCGCAAGGCCCGGCAGCGGCGTCAGCACGCCGTCTATGCGCGCCTTGTCCCAGCGCAGAAACTGATCGGCCGCTCCCGCCGCATCGCCGGCGTTGAATTTCGCCAGCAGCATGGACGTGGAAAGCGCGCCCGCGCCGATATTGTAGGCCAGCGACAGAAGCGCGGCCGCCTCGTTGCGATTGGGCGCGCGCCCCAGGCGGGGCGCAAGCAGTGCCCATAAGCGCGCCATCGCCGATTGCAGCAACGCCTCCGCCGCCGCGCGGCTGACGGGCGCGTCCGTCATTGTCACGGCACGGCCATCGGGATAGCGCGTGCTGCCATAACCGATGGTCGTGACGCCTGCTGCATCGCGATAGGGTGCGGCCGAGAATCCCTCGGCATCGCGGATCAGCGGTGCGGCGCGCGCGATGACGTCAGGCGCAGGGATACCAGACATTGCCGGTCGTGGAGAATTTCCAGCTTGCGCGCCATCCGGCCGCCGCCGCGGCCGCAGACGGGAACAGAACGCCGCTCTGGCCGGTATTCGGCTGGAGCGTCAGACTGGCATAGGCGGCACACACGGCGACCCGCATCTCCTGCCCATCGATGGGATTGGGCGGAGCCTTCACCGTCAGCGTATTCGCCGCCACGGTGTTTTCCAGGATCAGATGTTCCACATCGTCGGCCAGGACATACGTGCTGCCGTCCGCAGGACTGGCGCGCACATATTTCGTCGCCACGATCGCACCCGCGAGTGTCTTGTTGGAGAGGGTTTGCGCGCCTGCCCGGCTGGCATAATCCAGATCGATCCAGCCGCCCGCATACAACAGAAGCGCGTTGCTGCCCGCCACAAAGGCGCGCTGGCCATTGCAGGGCATGAAGAAGCGCCAGCCGCCGTCGATGCAATAGGCGATCCGCCCGGGCTGGCCGCTCCATGCGCCGGTGGGCGATCCACCCACAAGCCAGGTGTCGCCATCGGAAGACGTGCCTGGAGGCGTGTTGGCGTTCCAGCCCTGCACATACAGATCGACCAGCGCATCCAGTTGCACGAACACTTCGTTGATGCTGGCGCTGTTCATCTCCTGCATCTGCGCCAGTTCCGCCAGTTTCAGGCGGGGCGTCTCATCCGACATGCAATTGCTCCTTCTTCTGCCGCCCGCGCCCCACCACGGACGAAAGCTGGTAGACCGCGACGGTCAGCGGGTTCGGCAGGCCGGTGGGAAAATCCGTCGCCTGCTGCGCGGCGGTGTAGATCAGGCTGTGCTGCGTGACGCCGCTGAAGCTGCGCACGACTGCCGCGCCGTCATAAATTTCCAGGTCATAGGCTTCGCGTGTTTCGCTCATGGGCGTTTCCGGCAGACCGATATGCGCGGCGGCGGGGGCGCGGTCGCGCCGCTTCCAGCCGATCACCAGATCACCGCCTTGCCAGGAATGGCGCACATGCACCGGGGCGAGTGGGACAAGCCCTGCACCCGTGAAGGCTTTCTGAGCGCCTTGCCAGGTCACATCGCCCAACGGCTTTCCGATGGGGCCCCAGCGATAGTGGAAAGACTGTCGCGCCTGTCCCACCACCAATCCTGGCTGGCCCAACGCATCGTCCAGGACCACCACCCGCGCGCCTGCTGTAACGGGATCGCGCATGGCGCCCTCACTTCCGCGACGCCCCCGCAGCAGCTTCGTCAGCGTATATTCTCCCGGGCCGGTCAGGACGGCATGAGCGAACTGGACGATTTCCCAATCGCCATCCGCATTTTCCACGGCCAGCGCATTGGCGCCGCCGAACAACGCGACATCATCCGCCGAGAACAACGCCCCATGGGCCAGCTTCACGCGCAGACTGTTGACGCGATCCCAGCGCCAGGGCGGCCCGGACCAGAAATCGGTGGTGGTGACGCCGAAGCTGCAGGGGCGATTGAGTGTTGTGTCCAGCGCGAAACCCGAATCCGTCGCACTGCGCAGCACCGCCACCTGGCCCGGCCAGGGATCCGCATAGGCCGCTATCAAAGGCGCGGCGGTATTCTGGCCCTCCGCGATCCAGGGCAGATCGAGGAAGAACAGCAGCGCGCGTCCGGGCGGCGCCAGAGTCTGGGTCACGCGTGGCGGCGCGGCAGGACCGGCAAAATTCTCATACAGGGATGGATCGGTCGCCACGGCTTCGATGGCGCGCCCCGCGCCATCGTCGTTTTGCGTCACCCGCAGGCGGTGCGCGCGACTCACATCCAGCAACAGTTCGTCGCCCGCATCCAGCGCCAGGGCTGAGGGCGGAAGGGCAAAGGCCGCGGTCTCGCGCATCACCCAGGCGTCCTGCAGCAGCCGTGCGCCGATGCCGCCGGCCTGCGCCTCGTCCAGCACCAATGGCAGCGCGGAATCCGCGACCCGGTTGCTGCCGCCGGTCAGCCGGCGCGCTTCCACACTGACCTGGCGATAATCCTGCGCCGCGTCGATATAGGCTATGCGAGACACGAGCGGCAGTTCACTTTCCTGCGTCCGCGTGAGCGAAAAGCCGAACGACGCCGCATCTTCCGGCACGACCAGATCGGCGGCATCGCAGGCCAGGGCATCGGCCCGGCCGCGCATGATGAAACACAACACGCCTTCGCTTTCGACCGCATCGAAACCGGCAGCCAGCGCCAGCGGCGCGATGGCGTCGCGCGCGCTCATCGTGCCGGTGACGGCATAGCCCGCGACCAGCCCGTCCAACCGGCTCACATCATAGGCGTCGAACCCGGCCTCTTCGCATAATGCCGCCACCAGGCCGCCCAGCGGCACCGCGCCCAGCCGTCCGTTCAGCCAGTGACCGCGCGTATAATTGTCTGCATCACCCCACACATCGGCGCGCGCCGGAAACCAGGGAAAGGGACGCGCATCCCAGCACCACATATAGATGCTGCCGGTGTCCAGCATGGGCGCGCCATAGACGCCGGACACCGGATTGTTCGCCGGATCGTTCCAGAAGGCCAGATGCGCCTCCAGGAAGCGCCGCTGCATCAGATCATCGCGCGCGCCGCTGGAATAATACGGGACTGCGCTCTCGCTGGATTTGGGATCGTAGAAAAGGTTTGGCTGGTTTGCCCCCCGGTCGATAGCGGGACAACCCAACTCGGTCAGCAGGATCGGCTTGCTCTGCGGCACCCATTCCGTCGCCGTTGTTTCACTGCCCAGAGGCCGGTCGATATGGGCGTTGGCCCACCAGTTCCACAAATCCTTCGCGCGCCAGACCCAGGGCTTGCCCAGTCCGTCGGTGATCGGCGTGCGAAGCTGTGCGTCGCGGTCGGCGTCGCTGGCGTAGTACCAGTCGTAATACTCCCCGCCCCGGATGCCGGCGCGCAGATAGGCCGGATCATACACCGAGCCTGCCACCGCGCGATCCAGATGGGTCATCCCGTCGCGCCAGTCCGACAGCGGCATGTAATTGTCTATGCCGACGAAATCGATATTCGCGTCGCTCCACAGGGGGTCGAGATTGAACAGAACCGCGCCGGGCGCATCGCCGGTCTGGTGGTTGTTATATTCCGACCAGTCGGCGGCATAGCCGATCTTCACATCCGGCCCCAGGATGGCGCGCACATCCGCCGCCAGCGTCTTGAGCGCCGCGACTGCCGGATAACTCGCTGCGCCATCGCGCACCCGCGTCAGCCCACGCAGTTCCGATCCGATCAGGAACGCATCCACGCCGCCCGCCGCGGCGCACAGATGCGCGTAATGCAACACCATGCGCCGCCAGCCCCAGTCCGCGCCGCCGATCCAGTCCACCTGGGTGCCGCTCACCGCAAAATCGGTGATGGCGGCGCTGCCGAAGAAATGCGCGACCTGGGCGGCTGCGGCCGCCGTCTGGTCCGGTGAATCTGTCTGGCCGAGTGCGGGTGAACAGGTGATGCGTCCGCGCCAGGGATGGGCGGGTTGCCCGCTCGTGCCGCTATAGGGATCGGTCAGCCCATTGCCCGCCGCGATATCCAGAAACAGGAACGGACAGAACATCACCCGCTTGCCGCGCGCATTCAGATTTTGGATGGCAGCCACCACATCGGCGTCATTCGGCGTCCCGCCATAGGCGGGACGGCCGTCGATCCGGCTCACCAGATGGGCATCCGCGCGATCCAAGCCATTGACGCGCCAGGCGATGGGATAGGTGGCTTTCGGCGATGCCTCGACGCCCGGCCTTATCGCCGTGAATCCGCAGCGCAGATCGTTGCCGAACCAGCCCACCACCAGCGATACGCAATCCCAGTTCGGCGCCAAGGCGGCGAGATCGTCCAGCGACGCCGTCATGTCCGCCGCGCCCGATACGCCATGCATATTCTGGGCTGTCGATCCGCCCATGCCGTCATCAGCGAAAACCGGCGCATCGGCATAAACGAACTCGCCCGCGCCGGGGATCAACGCTACGCCCGTCAGACGGTTTTCCAGACTGTCCGGATTGTCCTGCCCGATGCTGCGAAATACCTCGAACTGCAGCTGCGGAATGCGGCTGCCGAAATCCGCCAGGGGCATGTCCTCGAACACGACATAGCAGAGACCGCGATAGGCGGGCGCATTGCCATTCTCGATATCGGCGATCAGGGGATCCGGGGACTGGTCCGTTTCGCCACGGTGAAAGCGCAGCGTGTATTGCGACAGGTCCAGAAGATTGCCATTGGCCCATGCCCGGCCCAGCCGCGTCGCCACGCCTTCACACAGGGCGACTGCGAAACTGATGGAATAGCCGTAATCGGTTTGGGTGACTCTGGTGGATGGTCCGCCCTTGCCGCCGCTGCTGGTCCTGGTGGTGATCGCGGTTTCGCGGAAGCGCGATGCCCATATCACCTGTCCCGCCAGCCGCATCCGGCCGAACAGGCGCGGGATCGCCGCGCCTTCGGTGGATGCCTGGATCTGGATATCGGTCAGGCGCGGTCCGCTGCGCGTCACCTGACGCCCGGGCATCAGGGCGGAGTCGATGGCCGTCCCCGCCAACGCCCCCAAGGCACCGCCGATCTGCGCCCCCGTAATGGTGGCGCCGAACAGGCCGATGCTGCCCAGCGATCCGCCGATGGCGGACCCCGCCGCACTGAGAAGAAGAGACGCCATGTCAGACCCGGAATATGTAAGCCAGCCGCAGGCGCCAGAACGGGCCGAACGGCTCTTCGACGACGCGCCGGTTCTGGCGCGCATGGATCAGGGTCGGCGCGCCATCGCGCGAACCCAGTATCCCGCAATGCTTGGCGGGCGCGCCCGGATGCGTGGATGCGCGCCCGAAGGGAGGCATCATGCGAAACAGCGCGACATCGCCCGGCGCGATCTCGTCCGCCATCGTCAGATGCCGCGCCAGCGCATCGCGCAGACTCTCCGCACCATTGGCGTCAGACCAGTCCAGCGAATAGGGTGGCACGGCTTCCGGCTCATCGCCGTGCAGCTCGCGCCAGACGCCGCGCAACAGTCCCAGGCAATCACAGCCTACGCCCTTCAGGCTGGCCTGATGCCGGTAAGGCGTGCCGATCCAGCCGCGCGCCAGGGCAACAATGTCAGGCGCGTCAGTTGCCATAGCGGCTGCCGCCATCCATCGGTTGGTTCGCGCCCGGCCCGGCCATCACCGCGTCATTGCCCGGCATATGGGGAAAGCCGCGGAAATTCGCGCCATTGGCGAATTTACTCTGGCAGGTGGAAAATAGCTTGTCGCAACCCGGCATCACATCGAAGCCGTCGCCCGGCATGACCGGTTCGCTCATCGCCTGCCACAGTTCGATGGACACGATGGCGTTGCTGATGCCGTGCCGCTTCACTTCCATCGCTCGGCCTGCATTGGCGCCGGAGGAGAAGGTGAGTTTGCCGCCGGTGAAATGGCCGGTGGGGAATGCATCCAGCCCCGTGATGGTGAAGCGGCGCGCATCCGAAGCCATCGCGACAGTGCCGCTCGATATGCTGGCCGCAACGCCACAGCGCGCATCGCCAAGATTGGCATCGCACAGATGGCCGAATATCCGACCCACCGGCTGGTTCAGCGCCTGCGCCAGCCCGCGTATTTCCGCCTGGAAGGCATGGCCGCTACGTGTCACCTCGCCCAATGTTCCAGCGCGCATCAGTACGCGCTGGCTGACATCGGCCCAGTTCACGCGCCAGATCTCCACCCGGGCATTGTCATAGAGACCGGCCGCCAGATCGCCCTCGTTCAGGCTGGCGGAGGAGAGCGCGCCGGAGAGAGTCAGATTGTCCACCGCCAGGCCCAGCGAGGATTGCACTTCGCTGGCGGTAAAGCCCGAAACCGCTTCATAGGTGACGCTATTGAACGTCAGCGCGCGGTCGTGATCGGTGAAGCCCTGTACCGCGCCGTCGCCGCGCGTCAGCTTCCAGCACCAGCACAGAGTGGTCGCACCGCCATCCAGATGTGCCTGCAATCCCGGTGGAAGGGTTTTCACTACAGCACCTCGATCAGCGGGATGGAGGGCGCTTCGCCCGCCTGGAAGCTGGCCAGGTTGATCGACAGCGCGTCGCTGTCGAAGCGCACGGGGCAGTCGAATTCGAAGCCCGCCGTGACGGCGCCGCTGGGTGCGCTCGCAAAGGTGACGACGCCTGTTGCGGCATTCACGGAGAAGCCGCTCAACACCTCGCTGCCCGCCACCGCGACGCGCACCGTGCCCGCGACAGGCTTCGTGATGACCCGCGTCCAGCTCCCAGCCCCTGACGCATAGGTCTTTGCGAGCTGAAACTGGGTGGCGACGCCATCGCCCGTACCGATAGGCTGGTCCAGCGGCGAGAGTGAAGCGCCCGGCGCGCAGGATTTGAAATCGGCAAAATCCCGGAAGCGGAAGCCGTAAAGCCGTCCCGCACGCGCCTCGAAGAAGGCGATCACCGCGTGCAGATCATCAAGCGTCCGCACGCCGGAGCCAACTTCGAACCGCCGCCGTGATCCGGCCCACACCGCGTTGCGCTCCTCATGGCCGGAGCCGAGGGTGACGATCTCTGTCTTGCGCACCGGGCCGCCGGTGGAATGGAATGCCACAGGAAGGGGAAAACTGACTTCGTGGAAATTCATCTAGAGATTCCGGTTTCCCTGCGCCAGGGCGCGCGCCAGCATCGCCGCGACCTGGCTTTTCGATTTCTGGAAACTCTGCGCGTCGGGTGTGGTGATATTGACGACCACCTGGGGCCGTTGCCCCAGCGCGCCGTTCGGCAGGATCGCGCCGCTGGCGGAGGGCGTGAACAATTCCGGCCCGTTCTCGCCCACCAGATAGGTCTCGCCCGCCGCCACCGGACCGCCCGCCGCGCGCGCGCCCGCCACCGGCAGGATCGAGCCGATCGCGCCGGTGATGACATTCTGGATTGGCTTGACGATGAACTGGCTGATGGCGATGCGGTCGAAATCCGCCAGTATCGCGTTAGTCAACTGCGCCATCGATGTGCGCCCGGACACCGCCGCGCGCGAGATGGTGTTGGACACGGCGTTGAAACTGCGATTCACCGCCGCTTCGATACTCTGGGTGGTCTGCGCCACCGGGCCATTGGCGAAATCGGCGAAGGCCTTGGCCGCACCGGCCAGACTCTGTTCGATGCCGGGATCAGCCATCGGGGTGCATCCTCATCAATTGTTCCAGTTCGCCGCGCCCCAGGGGCTTGGCCTTGCCACCGCCCCGCCCGTCGAGCAGCGCGCGCCATTCCGGCAACGACAACGCCCAGAAGACCGAAGGCGTCAGCCGCATCACACCCAGTCCCAGGCTCAGCCAGCGCTGCCAGCAAAAGGGGCGTTGGATGCCTTGTCGCTCGAGGGCGTCTCGCTTTGCGGCGCGCTTAAACCTGCTGCTTCGAACGCCGCGCCGATTGCGCGCATCAGCGCCCCCAGATCGCAGGCCAGGCGCAGCACATCGGCCGGGCACATGTCATGTCCGCCGCCGCGCAAAAGCGCCGCCGCCACAATGGCAAGGTCCGCCGCGCGCGTATGCGCCAGCCGTTCACCGACCTGGGAAAGATCGTCCAGGCCCAGCCCGTCCTCGATCTCCGCCAGCGCGCCCAGCGTCAGCAGCAGCCGGTATTGCCGTCCGCCCGCTTCCAGCGCGGCTTCTCCGCGAATTCTGTTGACCATCAGGAGAAACTCAGCGCGCCGGCCGATGCCAGCGACAGGGAAATCTTCAGTTCGCCGTCATAGGGGCCGTCATATTGCAGCGACGTGATCTTGAACGGCCCCTGCACCGTGCCGAAACTGGGAATGACGATCTGATAATTGCCGCACGCCGCATTGAAGAAGGCGGTTCGCAGCGCCGTATCGGATGCCGCGTCCCTGAACACGCCCGATCCCGACAGTGTGGCGGATTTCACGCCGCCGCCCGCCAGCAATTCGCGCCATTGATCGGTGGAATCCGCGTTGGTCGTATCCACGGCCTGGGCATTGAAGGCCAGGGTGGTGGCGCGCAATCCCGCCACGGTCGTGAATATCTCCGGCGATCCGCCATCGCCGATCTTGATGAGCAGATCCTTGCCGCGCTGGGCTGCCATATCTCTCTCCTAGAGTTCCATAAGCGCGCGGAAAGTCAGTTCCGCCCGCCGGGTGATGCCGTCGCTTTCGCGCAGATAGCGCGCCGTCTCGAAGCGCAGATCGATCAGCGCCGCATCCTCCAGCGCCAGGGCTGTACCTTCCAGCGCCGCGCGCACCGTGCCCGCGATCTGCTTGGCTTCCTTGAAGCCCGCGCCGCGCGACCATATGGTTACCGTGAAGCCCTGCACCGCGCCGATGCTGGTGCCGGTGTTCCATTCATGCTCCGTCGCCTCGCCAAGCACCGCGTAGGGCATCGCAGCGTCACGCGGCACCTCGTCATGCAGGCGCGGCGGCGATCCGAGCAGAGCGGTCACGCCCGCGTCCGCGGCCAGAGCCGCGAACACCGCCTGTTGCAACGTCCAGGCCGCGCTCATGCCGCATCCTCACACAGCAATGTCATGAATTGTGCGCCCGGTCCGTCATCCAGCACCGCCTGGATCGACAACAGATGCGCCGACGTCTGGAGCCGCATGCCCGCTTCCACATCCGCCCGGCGCCGCGCCCGCACGCGATAGCGCGCGCGCGATTCGAGGCGCGGCGGGCCGTAGGCATCCCCGCCGCCTGCCACCGCGATACCGATCCAGATCACGGCCAGTTCGGTCCAGGAAAGGAGCGCCCCGCCGCCGCCATCGGCCATGCGCGCGGGAGCAAGCAGGCCGGCACGCTGATTCAATGCGCCGATCATGTCAGAGCTTCAGGATGCGATAAGGTTGGAGCATCGCCAGGGCATCGGGCGGAATATCTGTGTCGCCGCGATGGACATACAGGCCCGCCACGATATGCAGGATCGCCTCCCGCACCAGCGCGGGCACATCGGATGCGTCGCCATACCCGCCTGTGAAGGCGATCGCCACGGCATCCAGCGCGCGCAAGGCGCGGGGCGCGCCGGATTTCAGCATCACGCGTGCCGGTTCGCCGGAAGCCACCTGATAGTCGGCCGGATCAAGCACCGTCGTGCCGCCATCGGACGTGTGCAAGGTGATTGAGGTTACGGCCTGCAGGGGCGACAGCGGAATCTCGGCATGGGGCTGGGGCCAGCTGTCCAGCCACAATGTCCAGTCCTGGGTGACGAAGGCGCGTCCCGTATGCCATTCGGCACGGGCGCGCGCCGCGCCGATGAGCGATGCGATCAGCGCATCGTCGTCATCGGTATCAACCTTCAAATGCGCCTTCGCCTCGGCCAGCGAAACCGGCTCGGCGGCGGGCGGCGTGTTCAGTTGCAGCGACATGGGAAATCCCGAAATTAAAGGCCCTCATGGCGGAGGGGAGACGCCATGAGGGCCGGGCCGCTCGCGCGGCCGTCGCGGCGCATGCGCCGCGAACTGTTTCAGCAAACAAAGGCCCGCCTCCCCCTCGATGCGAAGCATCTGGAGGGGGAGGTGTCCGCTAGCGCGCGAGCGCGTGGCGGACGGAGGGGGCCATCACGAAACACCGAACTTCATCAGCTTGATCGCCTCGAAATTCTGCACGCCGCCGCCGACCCGCTTGGTGGTGTAGAACAGCACGTAAGGCTTGGCGCTGTAGGGATCGCGCAGCACACGGATGCCGATGCGGTCCACCACCAGATAGCCGCGCGCGAAATCGCCGAATGCCACGGAGTAGGAGTTTGCGGCGATGTCGGGCATGTCCTCGACCTCGGTCACCGGATAGCCGAAGATGGTGTTGGGCTGGCCCGCCGCTACACCCGGCTGCCAGATATAGTTGCCGGTGGAGTCCTTGAACTTGCGGATCGCCGCTTCGGTCTTGCGGTTCATGGTCCAGCGGCCGTTGGCGCGATAGCCCTGTTTGGGCGCATAGGCCAGGTCCATCAGCGCGTCCGCCGGATTGGACGATGCGAAGGCGCCCGCCGCGCCGCTGGCGATATAGCCGATGCTGCCCCAGCTCCAGCTTGCGTCGGCCACGTTGGTATATTGCAAGAAGCCCTTGGGCTTGCTGGTGCCGTCGCCGGTGACAAAGGCAGCGCCTTCCTGTTCGGCGAAAACGATCTGCACTTCATCGGCCAGCCATTGCTCGATATCGACCGCGCTGTCGTCCAGCAGGGACTGGGTCGCAGCGGGCATGGCGTAAAGCTCCGTCGCGGGGAAATCGATGGCGGCCAGGGTGTTGGTGTTGGTCTGGGGCCGTGAATCGGTTTCGCCCACCCAGCCCGAGGCCGCCGCGACGGTGGCGATGGGCTTGCGATAAACACCGCCGCCGATCTGCCTTACCGATGCGATGCCACGGATGGGAGAGGCCTTAGCGAGAACACGGTCGATGGTGCGCTCGATCTCCAGCGGCACGGTATAGCCGCCATCGGCATTGGTGCCCGCGCTCATCGCCTTGATCTCGATGCTGTCCAGTCCGCCCGCGTCGCCCTTGCGCACATATCGGTCGAATCCGGCCTTGCGCTCCTTCAGCGACGGATCGGATTTCAGTTCGCCGCCCAGCGCGGGCCGCGACGCCGCGAGCATCAGCGTATCGATCTTCTGCTTCTGCTCGTCGAGCGCCTTGTTGATGCGGTCCACCTTCTCCTCGGCGACGACATCGCCGGAGCGGCGCTCGATCTGCTTCAGACGTTCGTCATTGTCCTGCTTGAAGGCTTCGAAGCCGCGCAGGAAATCATCGAAGGCCTGCTTGATCTCAAGGCCCATTGCTTTCGATTCCAGTTCCATTTTGTCTCCTGAGATGAATTTGACCGCGTTACGCGGGAGCACGGAACACCGCACCAGCCTGGCGGAACATCCGCGCCAGCCCGTCATCCGGTGCTCCGATGGCCGTGACCGTCGAACCGGCGAGCAACGGGAAGGTCACGACCGAAATTTCCCAAAGCTCGACTTCCTGAAGGATGCGCCCGCCCGGCACACCACGCCGCGCGCGCAGGGTACGAAAGCCGATGGACAGGCCGTTCAACGCGCCCTCCGCCAGTAGAGCGCGCACGTCGCGCGACTGCTCCACCTCGTCCACTAGTCGCCCGCGCACATAAAGGCCGGTGCGGTCTTCCGCTATTTCTTCCCACACGCCGATGGGCGCATGGGGGAAATGCTGGTACAGCATCCGCACCTGATCGGGCCCACGCCGCCGCAGCGACGCGGCGAACGCGCCGGGCGCCACCACATCGCCCACGCCATCGGCGACGCCGAATAGCGAGGCATAACCTTCGAACTGGGAAGGCCCTAGCGCCGCCAAGCGGCCGCGCGTATTCCGCCGCGCCAGAGGCCGGCGCGTGTATGCAATCTGAACTGTCATGGTAACTCTACTTGCCGCGATCCAGCTTTGCTTCGATCCGGTCCACGCTGTCCTTGATGGCGCGCACTTGCGCTTCCAGCACCGCGACCTGCTGGATCGCGGCCTGGTCTCCGGCCAGGGTTCGTTCCAGGATGGCGATGCGCTCCGCCGCGCTGCCCGCCCAGAACAGCGCGCCCGCCGTCTGCAATAAAAAAGCCGCCACAAGGGCGGCTGGTATTTTCTTTTCCGGCTCGCGCCGGAATTGGTCGATCAATGTCATGTGCTGACGTCGTTCCCTGAATAGGTGATGACCGCTTTTTCGAATGTCCAGCCGCGCAGCAGCTTGACCGCCGCCTCCAGCGCCTCTTTCACCCGGCCGCGCTGGATCGCATACAGCATCTCTTCGGTATTGAGCGAGGTCGTGGCCGCCTGGTGGCCGCGCGGCCCCGGCAGCGACAGGAACAGCGGTACGGAGTTCATCACGCCCGTCACCACGAAATCCTGTAACCAGCGCTGGCGCACGATCTTTTCCGGATGGCCCACCAGCATCAGACCGATGCCCGTGGAAAGATCGAAGCCGTCCGATATGCCTTCGGTTTCCACATAGGCCAGAACGCCGGATTTGTCGGGACGCCAGCTTTCGTCGAAAATGTCCACCGTGCGCCAGGCACAGTAGAAGCCGCGGCACACCGGAAAGCGCGCTTCATAGATGCCGCAGCCGCCAGACGTACAATGTTTGCATTTGGAGCCGGAGACTTTCTGAATCTCCGGCTTGTTGATGGTCGGCCATACGCAACAGACGGTGCAATCGCCGCAATCGCGCCCCGGCACCAATGTCATGCCGTCCCACATCAGGCGGCCACGTCATTGCCGGAATGAATCATCACCGCCGGTTTGAAATCATAGGCCTTCAACTGCCGCACGGCGCGTTCCAGAACCGGCGTCATCGCATCCTGCTCGATGGCGGCCCGCATTTCATCCGTGTTGAGCAGGGTTTTCGCCGCCTGGCTGCCGCGCGGGCCGGGCAGGCAGAGAAAGATCGGAATATGCGACATGACTCCACTGGCCACGACATGCTGGAACCATTCCTGCCGGACCGTCCATCCCGGATCGCCGATCAGCAGCAATCCGATGCCGAAATCCGCGTCGAAGGACGGCGGAATATTGTCCCGCTCGAATTGCGCGAACACCTGGGACCTGTCAGGCCGCCAGTTATCGTCGAGAATATCGAGCTTGCGCCAGGCGCAGTGATAATCCCGGCACACCGGATAGCGTGTTTCATAGATGGTGCAGCCGCCTTTGCAATATTTGCAGGTGACACCCGGCGCTTTCTGGATTTCCGGCGTATCCACCACCAGCGTGGTGCAGCACACGGTGCAGCCGCCGCAGGTGCGTCCGGGAACAAGATCACTCATCGGCGAACCTTGCCATGGCTTAAAGAAGGTCGCCACCCTCGACCGGGGAATAGCCTGCGGCCTGGCGTTTCTCGTTCACTGTCAGGAACCCGGCTTCGTTCAGCTTGGCCCACAGGCTTTCGCGGGCTTCGCCCAGCGCATCGACTGCATCGGTGTCATAGCCGATCCGCAAATCCCCCCCGAAATGCGGGCACAGAAATCGTGTCAGCGAGGCGGCGGTGCGTGCCACCAGCGGTAGCACCGTTTGCCGCCAGAAATTCAGATTGGCCTCGGCATAGTTGGAGAAGGTGTTGTCGCCCGGTATTCCCAGCAGCATGGGCGGCACACCGAAGGCCAGCGCGATTTCCCGCGCTGCCACGGCGCGCGTTTCCGCAAAATCCATGTCGGAGGGCGTGTAGCTCATCGCTTTCCAGTCCAGTCCGCCTTCCAGGACCATGGGGCGCCCGGCGTTGGATGCGCCCTGATAGGCGTCCTCCAGTTCGCGCTTCAGGCGTCCGAACTGCTCGTCGGTCAATCCCGGCGCGCCGTCGGGGCCTTTATATATAAGTGCGCCGCTGGGCCGGGCGGCATTGTCCAGCAGCCCCTTGGTCCAGGCCGCGCCCGCATTGTGCACCTCTATCGCGCTGGCGGCGACCGAAAGCTGGGACAGGCCGTAATAGTCGTCCAGTGGGTGAAACAGGGTGGCATGGAGCACAGTGTCCCGCGCCAGCCGCGTGGTATGGCCCGCCACGCTGTAGTCATAGGCCGCGGGCCAGCCGCGCGCGCCCGCCACAACCGTCAGCCGGTCGGGCCGCAGAACGTGCAGTTCGCGCGGGGTGCCGTCGAGCGCGACGGCTTCCAGATAGGCATTGCCCGCGCTTTGGAGGAAGGCATAGAAGCGCTCGAACAGCGCGGGGCCATCCTCATGCGCGCTGGGCTGCGCCAGCAGAGTCAGCAGCGGATGGCTTTCCAGTTCGTTCGCGCCATCATAAAGCAGCCAGGGCACCGATGCCGCCGCGCCCGCGATCTTGCGGACACAGGCATAGGCGACTGCATTGTTCATCACGCCCATGCGCGCCAGGCCTGCCGTGTCGCGCGGCGACCAGCGCGGGCCGCCCGACAGGGACAGGGCGATCAACGGCGTGCCGCTTTTCTGTTCGCGGGGCGTGCGGCGGAAAAATTCGAACATTTCAGCTCCTGAGAAAATTGCAGGGCACCAGGCTTGCGGCTCTCATCCTTCGACAGGCTCAGGATGAGGACTGTTAACGACAGGCTCGGGGTGACGACTGTTAAAGACTGCGCACGCGCGGATCGCGGCGCGGCATGGCGAACAAAGCGGCCAGCGCCCAGACCAGTGCATCCATGCGGTCGGGACTTTTGCGTGATGTCTTTTGGCCGTCATAGTGGCACATCTGATCCTCCAGTTCGGGGAACGCGCCCGTGTGATGGATGCGGCCCCGCTCATAGAGCGCGGCATAGGGCGCGGCGCGGGTGAGTTTGCCGCGCGACGCATGCACGAGTTTCACCGGCGCATCCACGCCCGCCTGTTGCAACACGCTGCGCACCATCTCGCCACCCTGGTTGGCCTCGGCAATGATCGTGTCGGCTTCAAACTGCGCGAAACCGTCCATCACCCGCGCCGCCCAGCCCGCGGGCGAGAGACCGCCGGCGGACAGATCGGCCAGGACGTAGCCGTCTTCGTCATGACGCCCTGCCACGATGATGCCGCATTCATCGCCGGAGGCAGAGACAGGCGGATCGACCGCCACCACGATTCTTTCCAGCGCCGGACTCTCGCGCACCTGCTTGATCCAGCCGCGCTTCCACAATGCGCCTTCATTGTCGGCGATCAGTTCGCCGTCCAGTTCCTGCCGACCCAATGCCGTGCCGCCATAGCGCGCCAGCATCAGGTCGTGAAATCCATCCGCAAGGTTCGCCGCATTGTCCGCCGTGGTGCTGCGCGTCATCGCGACGCCGGGCGATCCGATCAGCGATGTCAGCGCCGGAAGCGCGCGCGGGGTGGTTGTCAGCAACATGCGCGGGTCGTTTCCCAGCCGCATCGCCATCAGCGCCATGTCCAGCGCGGCTTGCGGATCGCGCCACTTGCAGAATTCGTCACCCCATAATCCGTCGAACTGATGGCCGCGAAAGGAATCCGGTTCCTCGGCGGACAAAAGGGTCGCCACCGCGCCATCGGGCCATAACAGGCGGCTGTTGGAGGGTTCGAAGTTCAATCCGTCCACCACGTTCAGCAATCCCGACTCGCCTTCGACCATCACCGCGCGGGCATCGGCATGGGTCGCGCCGATCAGGCCGATGCGCGCCATGTGCCCGCCGCGCACCTGCGCCGCGATCCATTCCGCGCCCGCGCGGGTTTTGCCCGCGCCGCGTCCGCCCAGGAACAGCCAGATGCGCCAATTTCCACCTGGAGGAAGCTGTGCGTCGCGCGCCCAGAATTCCCAGTCTCGCGCCAGCAGCGCGGCATCGGCATCACTCAGGCTTGCCAGAATTTCCGCGCGATCCGGTTGGGGCAGCGCGTTTATCCAGTCGGCGCTCAAGCGCTTCGCGGGCCGATCCGGCATGTCTGGCGACCTTCTTTTCCCTTACGGCGGCGCGCTCGCGTTCCAGCTTCGCCAGTTTTTCCAGCGTGCGTTCCAGCGTCGCCAGGGTGCGCGCATCGGCGGCGCGTTCGCTTGCCGTTTCGATCTTGTTCTTCAAATCGCTTACGCGGGCGAGCTGGCGTTGCAGCTCGGCTTGCAGTCTCGTCACCATTTCGTCCAGCCATTCGGTATCGGCGTCGGCGGATTTGGGCGAAGGCAACGGACCATTTCTATCCCAAGCCACCAATGGCGCCATTCTAAAAATCCAAACGCATGTTGAAGCAGAACACCGGCTCTCTCCCCCCGTTGCGCGAAGCGCATGACAGGGGAGAGATGTAGCAACGATATGTCGGCGGATCCGACTCGAGGTGCGACAGAGGAGGGCAACCAAAATACCGAAGAAACAAAAACAAGAACGCCGCGCTG
>JAFIHO010000361.1 GCA_017849395.1 Hyphomicrobiales bacterium | reverse complement strand
GTTCCGCCCGGCGGTCTTTTTTGTGCAGGAATTGCGCGCGCACAAACGGGCGCGCCGCCGCTATCCCGCGGCGAGCCCGAATTTCCAGATTCCAGAATGCGTGAAGGCTAGTGCGGCGCCGTATAGGTGTAGGTATAGCTCCACCGTGTCTCGCCGCCGGGCGCCACATTCACCGCCACATAGGGCTCCGCCGCATTGACGGTGCGGATCGACCACAAATTCATGCGGATCATCGGCTGGTCCGACACGGCGCGAATGGCGGCTCCCGTCTTAAGGTTGGTCACCGTCACATCATACGGCTCGGGCGGATTCTTCTCGTCATTGGTCAGCATGGACGCGCTATCCTGATCCACCAGCGGTTTGGTCCAGGTGATGCGCTTGCCCGTGACCGTCAGGTTCGGCTTGGGCGGCTGGGCCGGTTCGAATGCCAGGTCGATCGCGACATTGCCGTTGCCCGGATCGATGGTCACGAAATTGTGATTATAGACGGTCGTGGCGATGGGCCGGCTGCCGGTGTTGCGCAGCACATGCTCGATCACCATCTGGGGCTTGCCCGGCACCAGCCGCAGCGTTTTCTCATAGCGATAGCCGAAGCCGCCTGTGACCGTCTGGGTCATGGTCACGCTGTTCGCCGTGTTCGAAACGGCCCAGCGTCCGGCGTCCGCAACGTCATACAGACGGAACGCGCTGTAAGGCTGTGCGTCCGGCTTGGTCAGGATGCCGACACCGATCTTCAGGAACTGGCCACCCACCGGTGCGGCGTCATAGCCGATGGCCCCAAACTCCTCCACCGGCCCCATGATGGCGGTATTGGGACCGGCGGCAATCCCCTCCGGCGTGTGGATGAAATCGCGAATGTCGCTGCCGGTGCGCTGGAACCAGGCGCCATAATATTCCTGGCTGCCTTGGGTCAGGCTGCCCACCACGCCCGACCGGTCGAAACGGGTGCCATTGTAGAAGGCCCCGGCGGCGGGAGTATAGATCGTGGCGCTCAGCAATCCGTTGCGGATCGTCACCTTGGGAGCCGCTGCGATTTTCGGCTGCACGGGGGCCGTGACGGGCAGGGCAGGGGCCGCTGTCTGCGCTGCCGCCATCATGGGCATCAGCGTCATCGCCGCGCCTGCCAAAATCTTCCCCGCCATCTTCCCGTTCATTGTTTGCTCCGCTGTTTTGCCAGCGGCTTATAGCAGATTCCGGCGCGGCGTCAGGCGTGCTTCTCCGCCCGCCGTCCATACAGCATGGTGATGTTTATGCGCCGGTTCTCATAGCCCGGCTTGAAATCGAACCGGTCGGTCTCATGGAATAGTTCGGAATCGAAGATCACCGCCCGGTTGGCCCGATAGGGCACAACGGTCTCCTGCGCGCCCTGGCTTGCAAGGTAATCGCGGATAGGCCGGGCCTCGCCATTGTAGCGCGCAAAGTCCCAATCCGCCGGCGCTCCCACATCCCAGATGCGCAAGCCCCCGCTGCCGGTCTCGTTGTTGGCCTCATCCGGCGTGATCCAGAAATTGACGTTCACTGCCGCGAAATCGGCATGAACCTTTATGCCTTTCAGGCTGCTGTCATATTTGAACGCCCACAGATACAGCAGCGGATAGCTCCCGAAGATCGCGGGATAGACGGCGCGGAATTCCTCCGCGATCTGCGCCAGCAGGGGACAGGCGAAGCCGTTTTCGGGGAACGCCCCCATATAGCCGTCGGCAAAAGAACTGAGCCACACGGTCGATCCCAGGCAGAAATCCCGGATGCCCTTCAGCGCCTCCGGCGTCAGCAGGTCGTCGATCACCACGATCTGGGGTTTGCGGGTCCGCCATTGCTCCGCAATGCCCTGGCGGTCGGGATGAACCGCCGCGCCCGCAACCCGCGCGCCCGGAAGGATGTTGAACGCGCTGTTGTCGCCATGGTCCCGCCGCCACGCTGCCTGCTCGGCATCGTGCTGGAAAACATGGGCCGCGATCTCGCCGTCCGGCTCGCGTCCAAGCCGGTTGGTCAGTTCCGCCAGACGCCGGAATTCCGCCATGCCGTCCTCTACCCGGCCGACCTCGAACAGGGGCAAGCCCAGATTGGCCTGCGCGTCGCGATAATCCGGCGCGATGGTCAGCGCCTTGCGATAGCTTTCCAGCGCCTCTTCCAGCCGTCCCAGATCGCGCAGCGCGTTGCCGCGGTTGTTCCAGGCAGGGGCATGTCCCGGTTGCAGCCCCACCGCGCGATCGAAATCCGCCAGCGCCTCCGCATAGCGCTTCAGATTCCACAGCGCCGTCCCGCGATTATAGAGTGCCTCGAAATCCCTGGGATCCAGAGCCAGCAACCGGTCGAAGCCCGGCACCGCATCCTGGGGACGGCCCATCTGCGCCAACGCGGTGGCGCGATTATACAATGCGTCGCGGTGTCCGGGATCTCTGGCCAGAACCCGATCGAAATTCATCACCGCTTCCTCGCTGCGACCCTGCTGGAAGCGCAACACACCCAGCAGATAGCGCGCCTCTATATGGGACGGCTCCCGGCTCAAAATCTGGCGATAGAGCTTCTCTGCCTCGCCCAGCGCATCGCGGCGATGCAGGTCTGCGGCTCGTTCAAGCAGGGATTGCGGTGTCATTTATCTACAGCGGCGGACATGGCACCCCACTATATCGTCCGTGTCCGCCCAGACAATGCGGCGTGCGGTTACGGACGCCGCGCCGTCAGGGATAATACGTAAGGATGGCCGCGCTCAATCAAAATTAAGCCCGCCGCGTGGCAGCATCGCCGCCGATCCAACCCTGCTTCCACAGACCGGCTTGATGCACACCAAAACACGCGATCAGAACGATACATCCGTCCCGTCCGAAGAGATGCCCGCGGGGTGTGCCCATATCGTGGACCTCTGTACAGTACGTATCGCGATGGGGGCGCTGTGGAGTACCATGCAGGACGGCGTGCGCGGGCGCCTCCAGCGCATCATGGCGCAGCGCCTCGACGCCTCGGATCATTTCCGGCGGCTGGACCACGAGCGCTATCTCGCCATCACCCCCTCCGCCGGGGAGCATGAGAGCGCAACCTTGATGCTGCGCGTGATGAGCGAGTTCTTCCTGACCTTGAATGGCAGCTGTGAACTGGAAGAGATACGCATTGCGGCCGCAGAGCCCGATGGCGCGGGCGGCATCAAGGACACACCGCTTCCCGCCGCGGAGCTCGCGCGGCTGGTGGAGCGCGCGGGCCTGCCCGGCATCGTTTTGCCGCGTCCCCTGCGTGGCCTGTTGCCCCAGCCGGACAAGGATGCGCCGGTCGAGCCGGCGCTGCGCCGCGCGCCGCTCCAGGTCTCGCATCATTTCGAACCCCTGTGGGACGCACCGAACGAGGCGGTGACGACCTATATGTGCGCGCCCGAAAGGATCGCCTGCGCCGAAGCGCCGGACGTCCGTCTGCGCCCGGACGAACTGACCGTGCGCGAACGCAGCATGCTGGAGATGGCCGGGCTGATGAAAGGCGTCGGCTATCTCAGCAGGTTCGTGGAGGCGGGCGACCGCTTCCTGCTCTGCCTGCCCTTTTCCTTCGAGACCCTGTCCTCGCCCTATGGGCGCATGGAGTTCGTCCGCACCTGCCGGGGACTGCCGGTGGCCTATCGCCAATATCTGCTGTTCCTGCTGGCGGATGTGCCGTTGGGCGTCACCCATTCGCGCATGGGCGAACTGGCGCTGGTGTTAAAGCCTTACGGCCGTATCGTCGCCGCCGTTCCCGGCGGCTGCCGCAGTTTCGCGGCTTATAACGGCCATGGTTTTGCCGGTCTGGCGCTGGATCTTTCCAAGGCTTCCGAAGATTCCGATCGCAACCGCGCCGATATTGCCTGCATCGGCTCGGCGGCGCAGGGCATGGGCTGCGGCGCCACGGTCCTCAATCTGGACGATGCGCAATTGCTGCCCGCGGTGAACGCGGCGGATTTCCGATTTCTGCACGGCAAAATCGTCGCCCCGCCTCAGGCCGAACCCAAGCGCATGAGCCGGCTGGAGACCGGCGCGATCTTCGGCGTGGGTCCGCGCATGTCGCGCGGCCCGGTGCCATTGGCGCAGCCATGATCAGCCGCCAGCCAAGGCTCGAAACCATCGCGGCGCTCATGGTGGACGGCGATGCGCACGATGCGCGCCTGTTGCAACAGATGCTGCGCGGTTTCAGTCTGGCGTCCGTCTCCGTCGCCGTGACCGGAGCGCAGGCGCTTGCCGAATTGCGTGAAGGCCATTTCGGTCTCTGCATCATCGAAGCAGACCTCCCTGACATGACTGTCACCAGTCTGGTACGCCGGATCCGCGCGCTGGAACCGCCGCAGCGCGCCATTCCGGTTCTGGTGCTGACCGGTCATGCCAGCCTGAAAGGCATCGCTGCGGCGCGCGATGCGGGCGCGCATCTGGTGCTGCGCAAGCCGCTGTCGCCGCGGATTCTGCTGGAACGCATCCGCTGGGCGCTCACCGCATCGCGCCTGTTCGTTGATAGCAGCCGCTATGCGGGGCCGGACCGGCGCTTCCGTTTCGCAGGCCCGCCTTTTGGCCTGGAACGCCGCCACCCGGCTTGACGCTCCGGTATCCAATACATACTCTGTATGTCAAATGGCCGAACCGGTTTCTCTGGGGCAATTCGAACAGATGGTGATGACCGCCATCCTGTCGCTGGATGACAACGCCTATGGCGTGACCATCCATGCCCGGGTCGAGGAATTGTCGCGCCCGAAAAAGGTGGCGCGCGGCGCGGTCTATGCCACGCTCGACCGCCTGGAAGACAAGAAGCTGGTCGCCTCCTGGCTGTCGGAACCGACGCCGGAGCGCGGGGGCCGCTCGCGCCGCCATTACCGGCTGGAGAAGACGGGCGAAAAGGCGCTGCGCGAATCCGCGCGCACGGCGCTGCGCGTCTATGAAGCCATTGCGCAGAGCTTGAAGGGGCTGGCATGGAAAACGCCGCGCTGACGCCCCCTGCCTGGCTGGAGCGGTTGGTGACCTTCTTCACCCCGCCGGCCGCGCGTGAGGCCGTGTTGGGTGATCTGTGCGAAACCTGCACCACGCCCTACCGCTACGCTGCCGAGGCGCTGCGCACCGTGCCCTTCGTCATCCTCAGCCAGATGCGGCGCAACGCCAATCTTCCCACGCTGGGCCTGCAGGGATTTCTTATTTTCTTCTGCTTGGGCGGCTTTGGCCAGTCCGGGCCGCTGCCGGGTGCGCAAGCATTCATCCCGACCTCGTTGATGATGGCGATCCTGCTGGTACGCGACACCTATCAATCCACTCGCCGCCAGGCCGACCATCGCGCGATGGGGGAAGCGATCATCATGGTCCTGGCGATGCTGGGTTGCGGCCTGATGGCGACCTGGAACATGCCCTTCATCGTCAATTTCCGCGAAGACGATCTGCGCTGGCTGCGCTTCGGCTTCATGGCCCCGTT
>JAFIHO010000360.1 GCA_017849395.1 Hyphomicrobiales bacterium | reverse complement strand
TCCCAAGGGACTAGCAATATCTCCATGCCTCTGGATCAGTTCCGGGAGGGCGTTACTTCTCAATTCTTCGACGAATTACTCCCTAGAGCAAAACAGGCTGCATTGTTGCCGCCCAACATCGCTGGTCAGATCACACGCGATATCTATGAAACATTTACCGCCACAGACCGCATCTTCAGGTTGAGGGGCGCATCCAGCGACTTTCGTCCATCAGCAGATGATATTGAACAATACTTGTTTTTACTGAACGTTCGCACTGCAAAGTTCAGAAGAGCCGCAGATTTGGTAGAAGAATATCTGGTCGGGGTCGGCGCCATGACGCCGCCATCAGTCGAAATAAAACTGCAACCCTAACTCATACCCATGGCGTCTTTATAGAGTTCTAAAAGCGCTTCCTGTTCCTGGAAGTCGGCTTTATCCAACTTTCTCAACCGAACAATCTGGCGCATGATCTTTGTATCGAAGCCGGTGCCCTTGGCTTCGCTGTAAACTTCACGGATGTCGGCGGTGAGGGCGGACCGCTCCTCCTCCAGCCGCTCGATGCGGTCGATGAAAGCGCGAAGGTGATCTTTGGCGAAGCCGGATTTGGCCATGGGCGGGAACCTGGAATGTGGAGGGCGCGGAACCTAGCCCAACAATGGCGGCCCTGGGAAGCGGCGCGGCTGTGGGTATCTTTGGTCTGTCGAAGTTGGATCCCGTTCGCACAGGAACGATAATACGAACTAGGACTAGGGCCCGTACGCAACTGCCAGCCGATAATTTCGGATGTCATGGCCCACTTTACGTGGGCCATCCAGGGCAACCGGCACGAATTTCGGGAATCTTTGTGTGGCCCTGGATGGCCCGGGCAGTTCCTAGCGACAGCGTAGGAACGGGCCATGACAATTGTGGTTCGGACTATCGGCAACTGAGTCCCGACCCTAGTGCTGCGCCTTCTGGCTGGCCTCGAACGCCGCGAGTTGTTCGGGCGTGGCTTTTTTCTGGTGCTTCTGCTTCCACTCGTCCGGCGTCATGCCATAGACGAGGCCCTGCGCTTCGTCCTTTTCCAGCGCGATGCCCTTTTCGGCGGCGGCTTCGCGATACCAGTCACCCAGACAGTTGCGGCAGAAGCCGCCCGCGATCATCAGGTCGATATTCTGCACATCGGTGCGCTTCTGCAGATGCGCCACCAGACGGCGGAACACGGCGGCTTCCAGCGACTCTTTGGTCTTGTCGTCCATCGTCATCTCCGTTCCGGCAATTGTATCGCGGGCGGCCCCATGTCGGAAAGCGCCGCATCGAGAATGGGCTTCAGCCGCGCCGCGAAGGCCCGCGCCGCATCAGGATCGGCAATCAGGTCCTGGCGCATTTCGATCAGCACATGCGGAAACCCGCGCCTTGTGCCATGGAGGTTCAGCGTGTCGCCCTCCAGCGCGCCGTGATACGGCTCAGTGTCGCCCACTGTGGAGCCGGCCTCGGCCGGCCGCGCCAGGAGGGGGTTGGCCAGCGGCCCGTCCCGATCCCACAGCACACCGGTTTCCCAGCGCCTGGGAACGGATTTCCAGGAGGGCGTAAAACTGTGCATGGAGACCAGTACCGGCACCTGCCCTGCCCTTTCGATCCGGGCAATCTCATGGGCAATGGCATCGTGATAGGGCTTGTGGAAATCCGCGATGCGGCGCGCCACTTCGGCGGCATCGGCATGGCGGTTGCCGGGGATGATGCTGCCGTCGGACAATTTCATCACGATGGTGGGATCGTCCGCGCCCCGGTTGAGATCGACCAGCAGCCGCGACCACACGCCCAGCACCGCCGCCGCGCCATAGGATTGGGCCAGGGCGCGGGTCACCTCCGCCGCGCCGATGTCATAGGCGATATGGGTCTGGAACAGTTCGGGCTTCAGGCCCAGCGTCTCATAGCGGTCGGGCAGCCGGTTGGAGGCATGGTCGCACAGGAACAGCAGCGGAGTATCCGACACGGGGGGCACCGCAGCAAAACCGTCTTCGCGCATGCAAATGTCCTAGCAGAGGTTGGAGCCGTCATGGAACCCGGTTGACGGCGGAACCATTTTTCGCCAAACCGTGACTCATGCGTCGCGCGTTGCTCCTGTCTGCCGTGACTCTTTTGGCCGCTGGCGGCTTCACCGCTCCGGCCCATGCCGCCTTCAATGTTTGCAACCTGACCAACCTGCCGACGCGGGTGGCGCTGGGCCGTTTCGACGGCAAGGCCTGGACCAGCGAAGGCTGGTGGACCATCGAGCCCAAGAAATGCGCCGGACTGATCAGCACGCCGCTGGATTCGCGCTATTATTACCTCTATGCGACGGACGAGCGGGCGGGGGTCTGGGAAGGCAAGACCAATTTCTGCGTCTCGCCCGAACCCCGCTTCCGCGCCACGCGCGGCAAATGCGCGGCGAACGGTCTGGACCGGCGGGGTTTTTTCGAGGTCGATACCGGCAAGAAGGGGGACTGGACCCAGTCCCTTTCCAACTGAGCGGGCCCGGTTACACGCAATCAACGGCTACACATTCTTCAGGCTGGGCGTTTAATCTGCGGATGATTCAAGCCCGCACCATCCGCTTCGAGGCCCCATGAGACGCCGCCGCAACACCAAGATTCTCGCCACCCTGGGCCCTGCCTCCAACACCCGTCCGGTCATGCGGGCCCTGTTCGAGG
>JAFIHO010000359.1 GCA_017849395.1 Hyphomicrobiales bacterium | reverse complement strand
GAAGTGTTGCCTGTGCTGGGCGTGATCCTGTTCGGCATTTCGGTGGCGCGCGAACTGTTTCGCCGCCGGGCCTAAAGCGTTGAGCGGCGGCTGAAGCCTTTTTCGGCGGGCGGCTTGCTGACATGCAGATCGACATGCTGGACCTTCGCGGCTTGCGGGCCGCGCGTTGCGGCCTGGACGAAAGATTCCACCGCCTTGGTCGCGCCCGAGACCAGCGCCTCGACCGACCCATCGGAGCGGTTGCGCACCCAGCCATCCAGCCCGTTGTGCTGCGCCGCCATGACCAGGAAATCGCGGAAGCCGACGCCCTGCACGAAGCCTTTCACATGCACGCGCAAACTGGTGAAATCGTCACTCATAGAACCTCTCAGCGCATACAACCATTCTTCCACCGGGCTGCGCGCGAGCGCGTAGCGAACAGATGGGGGAAACAAGACGCCGGGCAAGATAAAATCTTGCCCGGCGCTGGTAAACCGCTATAGCGGATTCATGGCTGGGTTTCCGCGCGCAGTCTCGCTTGCCGTTTTCCGGGTCCATATCGAAAATGGACTTTCGGTCGCCGTCGGCGTCGGCCTGACGGGGCTTGTGGTTGCGCCGCTGGGCTTCCAGGCGGTGGTCGCGGCCGGGACCGGCGCGCTATGCGTCAGCGTCTCCGACCGGCCCGACCCGCTGCGGCAGAAACTGTGGATCATGGGGCTGGCGATGCTGGCCGCCTGCTTCTTCACCAGCCTGTCATCCTTCGCGCAATTCTCCGCTCCCGAATTCATCGCCGCCACGGCGTTCACAGGTTTTTTCAGCGGGCTGGTCTCGGCCTATGGCCGCTGGGCGCTGCCTTTTGCCATGACCTGTGTTCTGGCCTTCGTGTTCGCCATGGGCCAGGACTTTCTCGGCCCCGCCCAGGCGACGGACCATCTGTTGATCTATGTCTGCGGCACGATCATCTACACAACCTATTCGCTTGCCATGGCCTGGGCGCTGGACGATCGCACAAGGCGGCTGCTGCTGGCCGAGGCCATGCGCGCGTTCGCCGATTACTTGCGCGCCAAGGCGACGCTCTACAATCCAGATGCAGAAGGCCCCGCCGCCTTTCGCGCCCTGATCGACGCCCACGCAACCTTGGCGGACCGGCTGCAGGCCGCGCGGGATTCGTTGTTCGCACGAAGGCGGCGTCCGCTGCAATTGAAGCGGATCGATACGCTGATAGCGTTGCTGGATGCGTTCGAGACGGTGCTGTCCAGCGACGCCGACTCCGAATTGCTGCGCCGGGCCCCGCAACGCGAACTGATGTGGCGGCTGAACGGCTTTGTCCTGCTGATGGCGGACGAGGTCGAGAATCTGACCCTGGCGCTGCGCAGCCGCCATGCCGACACGACGCCGCGCCGCCATGCCGAGGAGGCGGCGCAATTGCTGAAGTTGCTGAAAGCCGAGCAGGAATCGTCGCCGCGCGATCCTATCGTGCCGGCCTTCGTCGCGACGGTGAACAAGCTGGTGCTGGCTGACAATTACCTGATGGCGCTGGCGCGCGCGCTGGATCGCGCCACGCCGCCCAGCAACCTGGCGGCCAGCCTGGACCTGGATCTTTTCCAGCAGAACACGCCGCGCGGCCTGATCGTCCTGTGGCGGCAGTTGCGCTATCGCGCGCCCGCGTTCCGCTATGCCGTGCGGCTGGCGATGGCGATGACGGCGGGGCTGGCGCTGACCCTGTTCCTGCCGCGCTTTGCCCATGCCAATTGGGTGCTGCTGACCATCGCCCTCATCATGCGTGCCAATTACAGTGTGACCAGCCAGCGGCGCTGGGACCGCGTGACCGGGACCCTGATCGGTTGCGCGCTGGCGGTGCTGCTGCTGCGTTTCGTGCCGCCAGCGGGACTGTTGCTTTGCATCGTCCTGGCGGTGGGAACCAGCCATGCCTATGGGATGGTGAAATACCGCATCACCGCCATCGGCGCGTCAGTGTCATCGCTGCTGCTTCTGCACATGATCGATCCGGGGACGCAGGTGCAGTTCTTCGAGCGCATCATCGACACGCTGATCGGGGCCGGCCTGTCATGGGCCTTCAGCTTCCTGCTGCCGCATTGGGAGCGCAACGATCTGCCGCGCGTGGTGAAGGCCCTGCTGGAAGCCGATGCCGCCTTCGCCGATGCGGCGCTGCGGCGCGAGCATGTCTGGCAACGCTATCGCCTGGCACGCAAGAAGACACTTGATGCAGTCGCGCAATTATCGGGCGCGATCCAGCGGCTGGCGGACGAACCCAATACCGACCGCCGCGCGCTGGCGTCGCTGGGCGAATTGCTGGGCGCGAATTATCTGCTGGCATCCGATCTATCCTCGATGCCCGTGCTGGCAAAGTTGCGGGCGAAGGATTTGGACAAGGCGGAGGCCGATGCCGCCATCGCGCAGGTCCGGCAGCGCGTCACGCAGATGCTGACGCCTGCCGGCTTCCATGACGAGGTTCAGGAAAGTCCGGCGCGCGACAGTTTGCGCGATCTTCATGGCAACGAAGCGATGGAGGTTCTGGGACGCAGACTGGCGCACATCGAACATTCTGCCCGCAAGGTGGCGCGGCTGGCAGCGCGGCCGGTGATAGAAAATGTCTGACCGCGATCACATGCCCTGACAAAGTAAGGGTATGTGCGGAGCATCCCGCCTGATCGGAGTATATTCCATCCTGTACGGGCATGGGAGCGATACACTGTTATCGTATTGATTCTCACACCCTGTGCCCCAGCTTCCTCTCGATCACCGCCTCGAAGAAATCCATCGCTATTGGAAAGGAAAACGGGGGGACCGCCCCTTTCCCTCACGCGCAGACATCCAACCCGCCGAGATGGGCAATCTGGTGCGCCTGCTGAACCTGATCGATGTGATCCCGGAACCGCTCCATTTCCGGCACCGTCTGGTCGGCAGCGAGCATGTCGAATGGCTGGGTCGCGATGCGACCGGCCTCTATATCGACGAGACGCTTTATGGCAGCGCAGCGGCCGAGATCGTCAGGAGCCTGACGATTATCGTGCGGGAGAAAAAGCCCTATCGCCGCCGCGCGCGGCTGGACTGGAACGGCCAACCCTGGCTGGAGATGGAGTCCGTGGAATTGCCGCTGGGTGAGAAGGGGCAGGTCCGCATGATCTTGCGCGCCAGCGTGTTCCGGCAGGCGGGTCCAGCGCGGCGACGGCTGGAATTCACGCCGCTGGAGTGACGCGGACATGGGCGATGAACTCCGCCGCCCTGTCCAGCTCGCGAGCAAGATTGCAGGCGCGGGTCTCGGCTTCCGCATCCTGGCCCCATTTTTCGATCTGATAATCCTCGTCGATGCGCGAGAGTCTGAAGGCATGGGCCGCGCTGGCTTCACCCTGCGACACCGCCAGCGCCAGAACCAGAGAGCCGGTGACGGACGCGAGGACATGCAGTGCGGCCAGCGCGAAATCGTCATGGGCGGCGACCGCCTGGCGCAGGGCCGCGATGGCTTCAGGCGGTTGATCGACATGGGTCAGGCCAGTCCCGGTGGCGAGACTTGCGCCCAGCCGCCGCTCGGCCCATTGCAGCATCGGGTCCCAGCTTTCGCGCTGGCGGCGCGCCAGCTCCGGCGGCTCATGGGCGCGGTAGCACAGCGCGTCATTGTCGCCAAAACGCAGGATCGCGTGGATCACCTGTTCGCGATTGAGGGCAATGCCGTCGATCACTGCATTGGCAGTCTTCAGGTGGGGCATGGAAATGGGATCGATCTTCTCGCCCTGATCGGCCCATTCCTTGGCTATGGAATCCGCGAGCGCCCGGGTAGGAAGCGTGAGGCTGTTGCCTGCGGGCGTCTTTACCCGCCTGCCATCCAGAAGGATGTGGAATCCATCATCGGCGGCAGAAACCGCAACCTGTTTGTAAAAGCGTTTCATGTCCGGCGTGTGCGCTTGGGAGGAAAGGGGTTGCGTTTGTCGTCAGGATCGAAGCCCAGCAGCGACCAGCTTTTGAGCATGTGCGGGGGCAGCGGCGCGGTGACTTTCAGCCGTCCGTCCGGACGATGGATGTCGATGCTGCGGGCATGAAGATGCAGCTTGTCGGCGATCTCGCCGCGCCCGCGCGAATCCGCGCCGCCATATTTGAAATCGCCCACGATGGGCGTGCCAAGGCTGGCGAGGTGAACGCGGATCTGATGCGTGCGCCCGGTAACGGGACGGGCCGCAACCCAGGCATATTCGGTTCCGGCAGTGGCCATGACGGCATATTCGGTGAGCGCGAATTTCGCGCCTTCATCGGTTTCTTCGGCGGTGGTCATGCGTTCGTCCCGGCCGCGCGGACCGTGGCCGCCTTCTTTCACCAGCGCCGCCTTGACGAAGCCATGCTTCTGTTTCGGCACACCGCGCACCAAAGCCCAGTAGATTTTCGAGGCGTCGCGCTGCGCCAGCGCGGTGGCGAGGCCCGACGCGGCAGTGGCGGTGCGCGCCACCAGCAGCACGCCGGACGTGTCGCGGTCGAGGCGGTGGACCAGTTTGGGCCGCGTGGTTTTTTCGAACGCCAGGGAATCCAGCATGCCATCGACATGCTTCGTCAGTCCGGAACCGCCCTGGGTGGCAAGGCCGGGCGGCTTGTTCAGCACGATCACCTGCTTGTCCATGTAGAGGATCGCGTCCTCAAGGCTGCCCATCGGCTTTGCGGGAGCAGCGGGTTTGGCAGGAAGCTGCGTCTTGTCATGCACCACCTGGGGCGGCAGGCGTATCTGCTGGCCGGCCGCGATGCGCGTGCCCGCATCGGCGCGCTTGCCGTCCAGCCGCACCTCGCCCTTGCGCAGGAGTTTTTCCAGCCGCACATGCGTGATCGCGGGGTAATGCCGTTTGAACCAGCGGTCGATACGGATGCCGTCATCGTCCGGCGCAATGGCAACAAGCTCCGCCATCAGAATGCGCGCACGATCCACAAGCCTGCGAACAGGGCGAGGATGGACAATAGCGCCGAACCGGCGATGTAAGCGGTCGCCTGGGCATAGGCATGACGCTGGATCAGCAGCGCGGCTTCCAGCGAGAAAGTCGAGAATGTCGTGTAGCCGCCCATGATGCCGGTGGTGAGAAAGGCGCGCATTTCGGGTGATACATTGATCTTCAGCGCCATCAGTTCGGTGAGTATGCCCATGACCAGCCCGCCGCTGATGTTCACGAAGAAGATGCCATAGGGAAAGCCTGACCAGGACGCAGGCTGCACCAGCCCCGCGATGAGGTATCGCGCCACGGAGCCAAGGGCCCCGCCCGCTGCAACCGCACCTACTATGCCCGGATTCACCCGGCGTCCCCTGCCCGTTTCGCCCGCAGTTTTGACCAGTATTCGAGGCGCTTGGCAATCTCGCGCTCGAAGCCGGTTTCCCGGGGCGGGTAGAATTGCTGCCGCGGCATGGCGTCGGGGCAACACTTCTGGCCGGAGAAGCCTTCCTCGGCGTCGTGATCGT
>JAFIHO010000358.1 GCA_017849395.1 Hyphomicrobiales bacterium | reverse complement strand
TTCGCTTCGGCGCGTTTGAAATAGGGCAGCACGTCCGCGAAGGACCAGCCCTCGCAGCCCATCTGCCGCCAGCGGTCATAGTCGCGGGCATGACCGCGCACATAGATCATCGCGTTGATGGAGGAGGAGCCGCCCCAGCCGCGGCCGCGCGGCCAATAGAGACGGCGGCCGCTCAGATGTTGCTGCGGTTCGGTCTCGTAGTACCAGTTGTAGGGGTTGGGCTGCTTGAGCAGCGCCGGTATGCCGGCCGGCATATGAATCATCGGGGAGGAGTCGCGACCACCCGCCTCGATCAGCAAAACCTTGCAGGCGGGGTCCGCGGACAGGCGGTTGGCAAGAACGCAGCCCGCGCTGCCTGCGCCGATGACTATGTAATCGTAAAACGCCATGGCCGGGTCCTGTTGGAACCCGACCATGGCATTGAAATATTAATCAAGGTTGAAGAGTGATGACCGCACGACGGTTGCGGGCTTCCTTCACATTGTCCTCGGTGGGCACGGCCAGATCGGTCTCGCCGACGCCCGACGCGGTGATGGCGGCGCGGCGCGCCCCCATGTCCACAAGCGCCTCGACCACCACATTGGCGCGGTGCACGGACAGGCGCTGGTTATACTCGGCGCTGCCCGACGTATCGGTATGGCCTACGACGGTGATGTGGGACTGGCCACCCGCGCGGGCCGTGTTGATCACATTGGTGAGCACTGTCAGCTCCTCGGCCTTGAGGGTCCAGGAGTCGAAATCGAAATGGACGGTGAAGTCCCCGGACGTGGCCGCGGGAGCCGGAGCGGCGGCGGCCACAGGCGCGGTCGGCACGGGGGCGGGGACCGGAGCCTGGGCGATCGGGGCGGGGGCCGGCCGGCCGCCTGCCTCCAGGCGCGGCAGCGACGCATCGAGCGATGTCTTGCAGGCCTGCGATGCGGCTACGGCGCTCGGTACGGCGCCATACACCACCCAGCAGTCATAATCGGCCTGGGCGCGGGCGGCATCCTCGGCGATCTGGTCCTTGTTGGCCGCCAGGGCGCGCACCAGCCGGGCGCGGATCGCGCCGGAGACCTGGTCGGGCGCGGCTTCGGGCGAGGGTTCCTCCCCATTGGCGGCGCTCAGGGCCTTGTCGGCGAAGGCCTTGGCCAGGTCTTCATTGGCGCTGGTGTCCGAGCCGCCGCTGAAGGGGTTGAACATGTCCCAGAAGCTTTCGCTTTCCGGCGCGGTGGCGGCGGGCAGGGCTTCGGCCTGGTGGGACAGGTCGCTGTAATTCTTGAACAATGCCTGGCTGAAAGGCGACCCGGTGGCGGTCGCGGCATCCATGTCTTCGGTGCTGCTGGAACAGGCGGCCAGGGCGAGGGCGCCGGCCAGGACAAGCGCGCCACGGGAGGCGTGCAGCGAAAGACGGGGGGAAAGGCGCATGGTTCATCTCCGGACGGCGGCGTTGTTTTGCCCGGGCCCCAGCCCAGTTCCTTGCCGCATGAGTTCGGAAACTAGAGCATTTACCGGAAAGCTGTGAAGCGCATTTTACTCAAAAAACAGCCCCGCTGAACGATTTAGCACCCCTCAAATCGTAATTTTCGCGTAGCAATATTTCGCCGCGGTAACGTCCTGTTGACTGAGGTGCCGGACAATCCCCCGGTCATCCACGCCCGGGGCCGGCGCCAGACGCCGGCGAAACGATGAGCAATCAGAATTCCGACGACTTGCCGCCAGGCGCCGAAAAGCGCCGCTTCCGCCGCATTTCGGTGGAAGTGCCCGGCAAGCTTTTCTTCCCCGCCGACAATCGCGAGGAGGCCTGCACCGTGGCGGACCTGTCGCCCGGCGGCGCGTCGATCCAGTGCGGCGTGAAGCCGGAGATCGGCACGCATATCGTTCTGTATGTCGATGGCTTTGGCCGTTTCGAAGGTGAGGTAGCGCGGCTCAACAGCAAGGGCTTCGGCATCGCCTTCACCAGCACCGCCAACAAGCGCGAGCGCACCGCCGAGCAGTTGACCCTGTTTCTGAACCACGCGCTCGCGGACCAGCCGCTGCTCACAAAGCGCGAGCGCACCGCGCACAAGAGCTTCACCAAATTCACCCGCGCCGACGGCCAGGTGGTCAATTGCGAGGTGATGGATATCTCGGTGGTGGGCGTAACCCTGCGCACCGAAGTGCGGCCGGTGGTGGGCGAATTCGTGCTCATCGCGGGCATCGCGGGCAAGGTGATCGGGCATTACGAGCATGGCGTTGGCATCGAATTCGTCGGCCAGGAAAAAGGCTCGTCCGACGCCATGAACCATATCAATCTGGTGCGCTGACTTTCGTCCCGCAGGTTTGCCTGGAGCGAGCCCGCGAAAAGGCGGAACTCTGGGCCATTCCGCTCCCCACGATGTTAACCATAGAGAGGCCCGGAACCCGGCCTTTCTTTGTCGCAAAAGTGTATCTTTTGCCGCGCCCATCTGCTAATTTGTGCGCACGGGAGCCGGATGCGCGCGTGCGAGACGCGCCCGGTGGTGTCGAAGATCGGTCGTCCAGGGAGGATCGATGGGCTATCAGGATCGCGCGCAAGCCTTCGAGGCTGCGCGCCCGCCGGAAACACTGCCTGCGCCCGCAGAGCGCAAATGGCCGCTGTTCAAGACCTTTTGGGTTGTGGCCGCATTCGGTTCAGCCATATGGGCTGTAATCGTGATTGGTATTCTGGCCTTGCTCTGAAATCCGGGCTCTGAATCCGGCGCTGCCAAGGCAAAAACGGCGCCGGGAGGCGCCGTTTCCGCGTTACAATAGTCAGACATTCAGCATTTGCGAGGTTTGCGGCGCAGCCATCTCACGCTCGCCAATCCCGCACCCACCAAGGCCAGCGTGGCGGGTTCCGGCACGCCATTGTGGGCGGGTGGCGGGCCGCCAATCACGGCACCCGGCAGGCCCAGGCGATAGACCGCCTCGGCCATCGAAAGGAACAAGGTGCCGTTGGTCAGGTCGGGACCGACGAAATCGCCGCGCCCGCCGCCGATGGCGATGACCGTTTGGGTGCCCAGCATGGCGTCGATCATGCTGATCGTGCCGTCATTGTTGTTGGCGATGATATTGCCATTCAAGGCGCCGCCGCTGATGACGCCGGTGCCGTCGGGTGAATCGCCCGCACCGCTGTAGGATGTGATGAACGTGCCGGTTGCGATGTCATCGGCAAGGACATTGCCGCCATAATCCGCATACGCGGTGCGGCCGTCCCGTCCCACCGTCCCGCCGTCAACGCCCACCCGCGAGCTCCTCACATGCACATTGCCCGTCACCGC
>JAFIHO010000357.1 GCA_017849395.1 Hyphomicrobiales bacterium | reverse complement strand
TCACCATCGCCAGGTCGAAATAGTTGGAAAGGATACGGGGCCCCTCGCCATCCGCCATGCTGTCCGCGCGCAGTCCCTTCTCCACATGGTGGCGTCGGAAAATATGCTGCGCCGCGCGGTCGGATATGGTGATCGGCGCCGAACCGGAAGGACCGCCCATGCATTTCTGCAAGCCGCCGCTCACAACATCCACGCCCCAGCGGTCGGCCGCAATCTCCATCCCGCCGATGGTGGCGGTGACGTCGACATAGGAAAGCGCGCCCGCCCCGGCGCACAGCGCGCCGAAGCCTTCCAGCGGCTGCGCCATGGTGGTCGAGGTATCGCCGTGAATGGCGGCGACAACTTTCGGCGAGGTGCGCGCTATGGCTGCCGCGATGCGCTCCATCGGAACGACTTCACCCCATGGCGCGTCCACCGTCTCCACCCGCGCGCCAATACGGCCCAGTATTTCAGTCAGCAGCAGGCCGAAGCGGCCGAAATTCACCACCAGCACCGCATCGCCCGGCACGACGAGCGAAGCCAGCGCCGCCTCGATCCCCGCGCGCGCCGTGCCGTCCACCAGGAAGGTCCAGCGGTTCTGCGTGCCGAACAGGGGGCGGTACAGCGCCATCACCTCATTCATGTATCCGGTCATTTCCGGATCGAACTGTCCCAGCAGGTCGGCCGACATGGCGCGCAGCACGCGCGGATGCACATTGATGGGGCCCGGCCCCATCAGCAGCCGCTGCGGCGGATCGATCTCTCCGTACAGGTCAGGCGGCAGATTCATTTTGCAATCGCTCCATGAAAGCCAGCATCACGCGCAGCGCCGCATCGGCATCGGCGGCTTCGACATGCTCCGCCGGATTGTGGCTGATCCCGTTCCGGCAGCGGATGAATAGCATGGCCGTGGGGCAGTGCGCCGCCATAATCATCGCGTCATGCCCGGCACCCGACACAAGACGGCGGGACGCGAAGCCTTCCGCCTGCATCGCGGCGTCCAGCATATTGATGAGGTGAGGCGCGCAGGGGCTGGCGGGCAGGTTCTGCAACAGCGACGAGGACAGGGCCAGCCCGCGCTCCCGTGCGATGACGGCGAAGGCGTCAAGGATGGCACCCGCCGAGGCATCCCGGGTCGCATCGTCGCCCGCGCGCACATCCACCGTGAAACGCACTTCGCCCGGCACCACATTGGCCGCGCCGGGCAGAACCTCCATCCTGCCCACGGTCGCGACCAGCCCCTCCGCGCCGCCGCGCGCGAGCGCTTCCGCCGCCAGCACCATGCGCGCCGCGCCCGCCAGCGCATCGCGCCGCAACGACATGGACGTGGTGCCCGCATGCCCGGCCTGACCGCGCACGGTCACGGCATAGCGATGCTGGGCGGCAATGGCGGTCACCACGCCCAGCGCAAGGCCTTCGGCTTCCAGCACCGGCCCCTGTTCGATATGCGCTTCCAGATAGGCCAGAGTCGAACCGGGCGCGCGGCGCGCGGCGGCGAAGCTCCCGATATTGCCCGGCGGCAGGGTTACGCCGGGGAGCGCCAATTTCGCTGCATAGTTTTTCAGTGCGTCCGCCAGGCTTTGCCCGGAGGGATCGGCGATGACGGCAAGATCGGTATCGAGCGTTCCGGCGGCCGCGCGGCTGGTCAGCATGGCGGCGGGAAAGCGTGATCCTTCCTCGTCACCGAACGCGATCACTTCGATGGGATAGGCGAGCCGCCTGCCCGCTTCGTGCAGCGCCGCCACAGCCTCGATGCCCAGCATGATGCCCAATGGGCCGTCATAGCGCCCGCCATCGCGCACGCTGTCGATATGGCTGCCGATCAAAAGCGCGGGGCCATCGCCAAGGCCGTCATAGCGGCCGATCAGGTTGGCCGCAGAATCCAGCCGCACCGTCATGCCCGCTTCGCGCATCCATTCCGCCAGCGCGTACTGGGCCGAAGCATAGGAAGGCGTGAGATAGGCGCGGTAAAGGCCGTCAGGCATGTCACTGTAAGGCGGAAGGCCCAGCCTGTCGCAGCGCGTCACCGCGCGCGCACCGCCTGGCCTGCTCACCATGCTGCCGCCACGCCGTCGCTGCGCGGATCGGCGGCGCCCTCAAGAAGGCCCGATGCATGACGCACGATTGCGCCCGCGTGACCCATGACCGAGGTGAAGGCGGGCAGCATCTCCACCTGATGGCCCGCCATCTTCAGCGCCTCCGCCGTTTCGGGCGCGAACCGATTTTCCAGCTTCAGGCTTGTGCTGTCTTCGCCCCAGGTACGGCCCAGAAGCCAGCGCGGCGCGGTCACGGCCTGCTGCAGCGGCATATCGAAACGCGCATAACGGGAAAAGATCGCCGCTTGGGTCTGTGGCTGCCCCTCGCCGCCCATGGTGCCATAGGACATGACCCGGCCATCGTCGAACTGGGCCATCGCGGGATTGAGTGTATGGAACGGCTTGCGGCCCGGCTTCAGCGCATTCCACCCGTTCGCAGCGAGGCGGAAGCTGCTGCCGCGATTCTGCCAGGTGATGCCGGTTTGTGGAAGCACGATGCCGGAACCGAATTCGAAATAGGTTGACTGGATGCAGCTTACCATCTGGCCGCGCGCGTCGGCAGCGGAAAACCAAACCGTATCGCCCGCGGAGGGCGGCTGCGGCCAGGCCATGGCATGTGCCGGGTCGATCCTTGCGGCCATCGCATCCAGCCGCGCTGTATCGTCGAGCAGGCGCTGGCAGGGCTCGTCCATGTAAGCCGGATCGCCCACATGAACATCGCGGTAAAGAAAGGCCTGCTTGGTCGCTTCGACAAGGCCGTGAAGGTGATCGAAGCCATCAACCTGCCCTGCCTTCAGCCGGTCGAACAGCGCCAGGATAAGCAGCGACGCCACGCCCTGGGTCGGAGGCTGGGTGTTGTAAAGCCGCGCGCCCGTGATCTTGACCGTCAAGGGCAGCGGTGAGCCGGCGCGATGCGCGGCGAGATCGGCCAGACTGACCGGCGATCCGGCGCGCGCCAGATCATCGGCGATGCTGCGCGCCAGGCTTCCGGTATAGAAATCCTGCAATCCTTCGCGCGCCAGGGTTTCGAGGGTGCGTGCGAGCGCAGGTTGCCGCAGCATCTCACCTTCCCGCAGCGGACGTCCCGCAGGTTCGAACACCGCGCCATAGTCGCCGGGCTGAGTACGAAGCTCATCGCCTTTCTGCGCGGCGATCTGCGCGCCGCCCGCGGTCACCGGCACGCCATCGGCAGCCAGCGCGATGGCGTCGCGCAACAGCCGCGCCAGCGGCAGCGATCCGCCGCAATCCTGAAGCGCAAGGGCCCAGCCGGATATAGTGCCAGCAACGGTGTTGGCCGCCATCGGACCGCGCCATGGCACCGCTCGCAATCCGTCATACAGTTTCAGGGTTGCGGCACTGGCCGCCGCGCCGCAGGCG